>JBCCEF010000028.1 GCA_039030395.1 Acidobacteriota bacterium | reverse complement strand
TTGGGCCTACCGCATCTTGATGGAAGAGCTGCGCAGCCAATACCTGCTGACCTACTACCCGCCGGAACGCCCCGACGACGACTGGCGGCGGGTGCGAGTGGACGTCGAAAGGCCGGGGATGACGGCGCGGACCTTGGCGGGCTACTACCCGTAAGAGAGGGTCGGCGCTTGATGAATAGGTGGGGGACTGAAGGCCGCTTGTGCTCGCCGTCAGTGGGTCACCGGGCCATTAGGATTTCGGTTCTTCGCAAGTTCTTGGCGGCGACTTCGAAGGTAGCCAATCGCTCGGTTCCGCTAGCCAGATAGTCGCCGTGGATCATGCGATCCACGAAGCCCGGTCTAGCGGTTTCGAGGTCTGGTGTCGCGAGAACGGCTTCGGCCTCGCCGGTGGGTTCGATTCCCGAACTGGCTAGGAAGGCTGCGAATGCATCGAGGCATTGCTTCTTGGAAACCCCATAGTGATGCTGAAACGCGTGATAGGCCTCGGCAACGACCAAGTCCGAGACCGAGAAGCGGTCGCCGGCTTCGATTCGCGATTGAAGGTACTGCAGAGCGGTGACGGCGAGATCTTGCGGTTCACCGGAGAGAACCCGAACCACGACCGAAGTATCGAGTCCGATTTTCAATCTCGGTACTTCTCGGCGATGCCCGCCGCGATGCTCTTGCGAATGGACTCCATGTCGTGATCCGCTCCTGTGCGCAGATGTGGACGCAAGATTCCGAACCAGGCCGGGGTGTTCGGTGGGGATACGTCCCTTTCGTCGCCTGGTGGACCGATCGTTTGGTCCCTGGGGGAGCCTCTTCTTACATAGTGCTCGAAGAGTTCGATCGCCACCTGCCGCACCGGCCGGCCTTCGAGGGCGCTTCGTGCCTTGACTCGGCGATACAACTCGTCGGGAACGTCGAGCGTCGTCTTGATGGAGCAATAAAACCATATTGCCGTATTGTCCGCAAGAATTTCGACTCAGATCGAGTGAAAAACAGAACCCTCGCCCGGGCGATCCCGGGCGAAGGCGGTCGATGGCCAGTGATCACATGGTCGCCAAACCCCCGTCGGCGATGATCTCGGCGCCCACCAGGTACGACGAGTCCGACGACGCCAGGAACAGCGCCGCCGTCGCCATCTCTTCGGACTTGCCGAAGCGGCCCATCGGGGTGCTGTCGATGATCTGCTGCTCGAAGGCGTCGGCGGCCTCCTCGGGCATTCCCATGCGGTCGTAGATCGGCGTCTCCACCGGTCCCGGGCTCAGCACGTTCACCCGGATGCCGCGCGGCAGAAGTTCCGCCGACAGCGACCGGGCCAGCGAGCGGACCGCCGCCTTGGTGGCCCCGTAGACGGACATCCCCGGGAAGCCCTTGTAGGCCACGATCGACGCCGTGATGACCACCGAAGCGCCGTCATTGAGGTGCTCCAGGGCCTTCTGGATGGTGAAGTACACCCCCTTGAAGTTGACGTTCGACACGAAATCGAATTGCTCTTCGCTAGTGTCCGCGAAGGGCACTGGCGGTGCCACGCCGGCGTTGGCGAACAGCACGTCGATCTTGCCGAAGCGCTCGACCGTCTCAGCGTACAGGCGGTCGAGATCCGCCATCGAGGTGACGTCCCCTCGCACCGCATGGGCGCCGTCGCCCAGACTGGCGAGGGCGGAATCGAGGGTTTCTTGGTCGCGGCCGAAAATCACCACCTTCGCTCCTTGGCGCCGGAATTCCTGCGCCGAGGCCAGTCCAATGCCGCTGTTTCCTCCGGTGATCACCGCTACTTTGCCTTCGAGTTTCATCAGTTATCTCCTATTAGTTGACCGTTCGTCTATTGGGTCGTGTTGGTTGATTTTGCTCAGTCGGTTCGGGGTTTGGGCGGATTTCGGTTCAGCGCAAGGGGTGAGGGTGCTTCAGGCCGCCGCCGGTGACACCAGCCGCAGCGCCTGATCTGCCGCCTTGGCGAGGATCTCGGGATCGTTGCGGGTCTTGGCGAGGAGGATCATGCCCTCCAGGTGAGCCAGCACGGCACGGGCGGCGTCCGCCGGATCCACCGCATTGGGCAGCTCTCCCTCGTCCACGGCCTCCGCAATCACCTCCGCGAGGGCCGCGATCTGGAGTTCGAAAATCTCCGCCAGGCGATCCCGCAGAACGGGATCCTGAGCGCTCATCTCGAGCGCCAGATTGCCCGCCGGGCAGCCCAGGAACTGGCCGCTACCGTCGCAGCTCATGGACCGCTTGCGGTAGGGCTGTTGGCAGAACGAGCGGAGCCGATCCAGCGGTTGGCCGGCGGCGCGCAGCGACTCGTCGAGGCGCTGGTGTACCGCGACCTCGAGTGCGTCCAGCACCGCCAGCGCCAGCGCCTGCTTCGACGGGAAGAAGTGGTAGAAACTGCCTTTTTGTACCCCCGCCTCGCGGCAGATCTCGCTCACCCCCACGGCGGTGTAGCCGCGGGCGTGCATCAGCTCCGCCGCGCTGGCGAGCAGGTGGTCGCGTGCTTCGCTTGTCCTTCCCATAGCGAAAACTATAGACGACTGGTCAACTATTTGTCAAGGAGGACGAAGCGGGCGCTTCGCGAAACGCTTCTGCTGGCCGGGGACACTGACGATTGAATGGTCTTTGAAGATAAGGCTGAAACTGGGAACGGGAGGAGGCGTGTGATGTCGAAGAAGTTGCGGAGGTTCGAATTCTCGGCGCTGTTGGGGATGATCCTGCTGGTGGCGGTGCCGTCGCTAGCGCAGAACGACGGCAAGGCGGCCGGTGAGGTGATGGAGTCGCCCTGCGAGGCCTCGATCCGAGGACTAGCCGAAGCCTACGAGCGGGATGCTCGAACCCGTGCCGCGTTTCAGGCCGTCTACGATGGGCTGGCGCCGCTGCCCTACGGCTACTACTACGATGGAGCGCGCGAAAACCCTTGGAAAAAGGCCGGTGACGGTGCCGGTCTGGCCCGGGCGGTGGGGGAGTTCTACCGCCAGGTCTGCACTCTGCTGCCGGCGATCATCGGCAGCAACGACAATGCGCTGGATTCGATCCAGTACTTTGCGTGGTTCTACTTCCACAACCAGGCCGGCGAACGGCTGGTGGCGGGGATCGATCCTCTCGATCCCTCCCAACCGCTCGATTCGGTGAAGCACTTCTTGATCGAGTTCAATCGCGAGTACAAGCACTACATGGACAGTCCGGACTCCACCGGCAAGGTGGCCGAGTGGATCGCCGATCCGCGCCTGGAGATCGAGGACTACGTCTACCAGAATCCGGCCGACTACCCGAGCTGGAACGCCTTCTTCGCGCGCAACCTGAAGTCGGTCGATGGGCGGTATCCCTCGCGGCCGGTGACCATGCCGGAGCGAGACTATGTGGTGGTGTCGCCCACCGACTGCATCATGAACCCTCTCGTGCAGCCGGTGGTGACAGCCAGTGGCGAGGTGACCCGGGCGCTGATCGAAAACCCGCTCCAGAAGGACACGGTGCTCGACGTCAAGGGCATTCCAATCTCCGTCGACGATCTCTTGGCCGGCGCGCCGGACGAACTCAAGGCCAAGTTCGAGGGCGGTAGCGGGCTGGCCTGTGTACTGATGCCCAACACCTACCACCACTTCCACAGCCCGGTGGACGGCGTCATCCGCTATGCCGAGATCGTCGAGGCCGGCGCTGGCGACCCGTATGCGTACGGCACCTTCGGCTACAGTGACTGGCCCAATTGGGTGCCCCTCGACGGCAACGTCGGCCGGCCCGGCACGGACTTCAGCCAGTTCCAGGGATTCCAGCGCGGCGTGATCATCATCGAGGTGGCCTATGACAACCTGCCGGGACGGCAGCCGAAGAAGCTCAAGGGGTGGGTCGCATCCATCCCGGTGGGCCTGGACACCGTCGGTTCCCTCGTCTTCCACAAAGGAGTGAAGAAAGACGCGCGGGTCACCAAGGGCGTCACCCCCTTCGGCAACTTCTACTTCGGCGGCTCCCTCAACATCCTGCTCTTCTCACCCATCCAAGGCACCGACGCCCAGATGTTGAGCCCGGCGGTGCAAACCCGCATGGGGAACCAGATCGGCATTCTGAACACCCCCTACCCGGCACCGCCGACGCCGTGGACACCGGATTCCGGACGGTCGCGGGATCGCAAGGTCCGGAAGCATCGGTAGCGGAGCCCATACGGTGGCTGACTAAAGAAAAAGCAGCAAAGCCTGACGTGAGGCTGGACCTCGACCATCCGGAGCAACTAGTCTTGGCGGTTCCGAATCGAAGTCATGAGGTACTGCCATGTTCATGACCCTGACCACCACCCACACGCCAGCCACAGACCTCGGTTACCTGTTGCACAAGAATCCTGCCCGGATTCACAAGATCGAGTTCCCCTTTGGGGTGGCGCGGGTTTTCTACCCGGTTGCGACCGAGTGTGAATGCACGGCGGCCTTGATGCTGGACATCGATCCCGTGTCCCTCACCCGACGCAGTTCGGTTCAGGTGATGGCGGAGCACTACGTCAACGATCGACCCTACGTGGTGTCGTCGTTTTTTAGTGTTGCGATCGGTAAAGTCTTCGGCACCGCGTTGAGTGGACGCTCGAAAGAACGGCCCGATCTCGCGGAGCGTTCGATTCCGCTGCGAGTCGAAATGCCCGTGGTTCCAGCGCGAGGAGGTTCGAAGATCCTCTCTCGCCTTTTCGAGCCGTTGGGCTACTCGGTCGAGTACGAGCGATACCCCCTGGATGCCCAGGTGCCGGACTGGGGCCCATCGCCGTACCACCGCGTTGTCCTCGAGGCGGAGTGCCGCCTCCGCGACTTGCTGCGCCACCTCTACGTGTTGATTCCGGTGCTCGACGACAAGAAGCACTATTGGGTCGGGGAGGCGGAAATCGAGAAGTTGGTCAACCGGGGAGAAGGCTGGTTGGCCGACCACCCGGACCTTGAGTTCATTCTTCGTCGAGGTTTGAAGCGCCGCGGGCGCCTGACGCGCCTGGCGTTGGAGCAGTTGACGGACGACGAGCCGCCGATCAGCGAACGAGAGGCCGCTGCGCAAGAGATCGGCTTGGAACAGCCGACCCGCCTCAATGACGTGCGCCTCGACACGGTGAAGCAGATTCTCGAAGAGGCCGGGGCTCGCAGGGTGCTCGACCTCGGCTGTGGTGAAGGCAAGCTCATGCAGCGTCTGTTGCGCTCGAAGCAGTTCGAGATGGTAGTTGGTCTCGATGCCAGCGTGCGGGCATTGGAACTGGCGCACCGGCGATTGCGGCTGACGGATGCTTCTCCCAAGTTGCGAGAGCGAGTCGAGCTTCTCCACGGAGCGCTGACCTACCGAGATGACCGGCTCGCCGGATTCGACGCGGCGGTTCTGGTAGAGGTTATCGAGCACCTGGATCTTCCCCGGTTGCCGTCGCTGGAGCGGGTTGTCTTCGGCTACGCCCGCCCTTCCGTAGTGGTGGTGACGACACCCAATCGCGAGTACAACGCACGCTTCGAGAGTTTGTCGTCGAACAGTTTTCGGCATCGTGATCACCGCTTCGAGTGGAGCCGTGAAGAGTGCCGAGCATGGGCTGGGCAGGTAGGCGAAGAGTGGGGCTACGCGACCACAATCCAGGGCATCGGCGAAGAGGACCCGGAACTGGGAACACCAACCCAGATGGTGATTTTCGAGAGGGTCGAAGAATGAATCTCAAAGTGCCCGCATTCTCTGTGGTGGCGCTGATCGGCGCCTCCGGCTCCGGCAAGTCGACCTTTGCCAAGAAACACTTCCGGGCGACGGAGGTACTCAGCTCCGACAGGTTCCGTGGCCTTGTCGCTGACGATGAAAACGATCAGGCTGCGACGGCGGATGCTTTCGATGCGCTGTACTACCTGGCGGAGAAACGACTCGCCCGCCGACGCCTCACTGTCTTCGACGCAACCAACGTACAGCGGGATTCGCGCAAGAAGATTCTCACCCTCGCACGGCAGTATCACTGCCTGGCGGTGGCCGTGGTGCTGAAGATCGACCCGAAGATTTGCCACGAGCGCAACCAGGGTCGACCGGATCGAGCCTTTGGGCGTCATGTGGTGCGCAACCAGAGCCTGCAACTCCGAAAGTCCCTCCGCAGCCTGAAGCGCGAAGGCTTTCGGTTTGTTCATGTGCTTTCGACCCCCGAAGAAGTGGCCGAGGCAACCTTCGAAAGACAGCCGCTCTGGACGGATCGGCGCAACGAGAAAGGTCCTTTCGACCTCATCGGGGATGTCCACGGTTGCCACGACGAACTGCTCGCGCTGCTGGATGCGCTGGGTTGGAGGGTCTCTTTCGATGACGGTCCGAACGGCAAACACTATGAGTTGAACCATCCTGAAGGCCGCAAGCTGGTCTTCGTAGGCGATCTGGTCGATCGCGGACCGCACACCCCAGAGGTTCTCCGACTGGCGATGGATGCCGTTGACGCGGGACGAGCAATCTGCGTTCCCGGCAACCACGATGTCAAGCTTCTCAAGGCGCTGCGCGGTGCCAAGGTTCAGCTCAAGCATGGCCTCGACCTTTCTCTCCAGCAGCTCGATGACGAGAGACCCGAGTTTCGGGAGCGGGTTGTGGAGTTTCTGAGGAGCCTGATCAGCCACTACGAGCTCGACGACGGCCGCTTGGTGGTGGCACACGCCGGCATGCGGGAGGACATGCAGGGTCGGGCTTCTGGTGCCGTGCGGGCCTTTGCCCTGTACGGTGAGACCACGGGTGAGACGGATGAGTTCGGATCGCCGGTGCGGCACGACTGGGCACGGGAATACCGCGGCTCGGCAACGGTCGTCTACGGTCACACGCCGGTGCCGGAGCCTGAGTGGCTCAATGGCACCCTCAACATCGACACCGGATGTGTCTACGGCGGTCGCTTGACGGCGCTTCGGTATCCGGAGCGGGAGGTCGTTTCCGTGCCGGCACATCAGACCTACTGTGAGCCGCGCCGGCCGTTGGCTGCCCCAGGCGAAGGCGAGCAGAGTGCTCAGCACGCCCATGACCGCCAGCTTTTCCTGGAGGATGTCGCCGGGCGACGCATCATCTCCACCCGGCTACGCGGCAACCTGACCATCAGCGAGGAGCACTCGGCAGCCGCTCTGGAAGTGATGAGCCGCTTTGCAGCTGATCCGCGCTGGCTGATCTATTTACCGCCCACCATGGCACCCACCAAGACGAGCCGGGAACACGGCTTGTTGGAGCACCCGGCGGAGGCTTTCGGCTACTACCGCCGGCTGGGGATCGAGCGGGTGATTTGCGAAGAGAAGCACATGGGTTCCCGGGCGGTGGTGGTGGTCTGTCGCGATGCGGATGCGGCCACGGAGCGCTTCGGAGTTGCTACCGGAGAGACCGGAATCTGCTTCACCCGAACTGGCCGCCGCTTCTTCGCGGATCCGGAACTCGAAATCCAACTGCTCGATGCCGTTCGTTCCGCGGCGACGTCCGCCCGAATTTGGGAGGAACTCGAGTCGGAGTGGCTTGTTCTCGACTGTGAATTGATGCCGTGGTCCGTCAAAGCACAGGAACTCCTTCGCGGTCAGTACGCGCCGGTCGGAACCACAGGTGGGATGAGTTTGACCTTCGGCGCCGAACTGGCGCGCCGAAACGCCAATCCATTGATCGACTTGACGGGTTTGGCGGCGAGTCTGGAGGAGCGTCGCGAAAACCTCGGCCGATACCAAGTGGCGTACCGGCGGTATTGCTGGCCTGTGGATTCCCTCGACCAGATCCGGCTGGCGCCCTTCCACCTGTTGGCGTCAGAGCAGGGGGTGCATCGCGACCGCGACCACCTCTGGCACCTCGACATGTCGGAGCGAATGGTCGAGGCCGATCAGGGCTTGCTGATGTCCACCGCCCATCGCACTGTGGATCTCACCGACGATGGGAGCCGTGGTGCGGCAACCGACTGGTGGACCGAGCTGACAGAGGCCGGAGGCGAGGGAATGGTGGTCAAGCCCTTGGACTTTGTCGCAACGGGACGCAAGGGGCTCATCCAGCCGGCCCTCAAGTGTCGAGGCAGGGAGTACCTCAGGATCATCTACGGTCCGGAATACACCGAACCGCAGCATCTCCAGCGCCTGCGGAGTCGTGGCGTCAGCCGCAAGCGCTCCCTCGCTCTGAGGGAGTTTGCCCTCGGAATGGAAGCGCTCGATCGCTTCGTGGCAATGGAGCCCCTACGTCGGGTCCACGAATGCGTGTTCGCCGTTCTGGCTCTTGAGAGCGAGCCAGTCGATCCCCGGCTCTAACCCTCTCGACGCATTCGGTCTGCGATCTCCCCCAGCACCCGGCCCAGTGCCGCACGCCGGTGTTGGGCCAAGCCGCTGGCCTCAGCTTCGGTGACGGTGGAGGCGAGCGTCTCTAGCTCGTCGGCGAGGTCGGCGTCGGCGCCGCCGTTGGCGAGCGTTTCAGCGGCGCGACCGAGGGCGTCGTCGAGTTCCGTTGCGAATTCCTCCGGCAGCGCTTCGTCGCGGCCGAGCTGGTCGATGTAGGCGCGGGCCACCATCGGGTCCGCCGGCCAGGTGACCGGGAACTGCTGTTGCGGATTGAAGATGCCGTTCTGGTCCGCCAAGGCGGCGGCGGCGATCTCGTTTTCGGTCAGGTGCTCGCTGGGCAGGAGGGCCAGCACGTCCAGGCCGCGCACGATTTCCGTGCCGTAGATCCGGTTACCGTACCAGTAGGTGGACCAGAAGCCGGCGAGGATCTGCTCTTCTTCGTCGAGCGGTCCGCGGTCGAAGTACGCGATCTCCAGCGGGTTGGCGGTGTCCGTGAAGTCGATCACCGACAGGCCGCCCTGATACCAGGCCTGAACGAACAGATCCCGCCCCGGCACCGGCACCACCGAGCCGTTGTGGGCCACGCAGTTCTCGGACTCGAGCTGCGGTGCCGGCATCTTGAAGTAGCTGCGGAATTCGAGCTTGCCGTCCACGATGTCGTAGAAGGCGTTGGCGCCCCAGGTAAGCGGGTCGTAGGAACGGCAGCGCGGCCGGCCGCCGCCGCCCCACTCATCCGTGAACAGCACCTTGGTGGCGTCGTTGTTGAAGGTCGCCGAGTGCCAGTAGGCGAAGCCTTTGTCCACCACCACGTCCAAACGCTGCGGGTTCATCGGGTCCGAGATGTCGAACAGGATGCCGTTGCCGGAGCAGGCGCCGGCGGCGATCTTCTTGGTGGGGAAGACGGTGATGTCGTGGCAGTGGTCCGTGCGGTTGGTCTCCTGGGTCTCGTCGCCGTGGTCGCCGCCGCGCCACAGGCCCGCCAGAACGCCGTCCTTCTCGGGATCCGCGAACACCGCCGGACTGGCGACGATGCGCGCCAGGGAAGGATCGTCCACCGGAATCTCGACGACATCGATGCGGAAGAGCGCGGTGCGCTCGTCGCCGGGGGATTCGTCGAAGCAGCCGGGCAGTTCCTCTTCCTCGCGGACCGAGGCGGTGCCGGAGTTGTACACCAGGATCTTGCCATTCTCGTCCGGGCCGGAGACCACCGAGTGGGTGTGGGAACCGCGGCAGGTCTGCACCGCGCCCACCTGGCGCGGCCGGGTGAGGTCCGAGATGTCGAAGATGCGCAGGCCGCGGAAGCGCTCGTCGCTGACGTCCTCGCTCACTCCCTGGAGGCCGCAGTCGAGGCGCCCGCGGGTCTGCTCGACGGACATGATCAACAAGTCTCCGACAATCGACACGTCCCCCTGGCCGCCGGGGCAGACCACCGAACTCAAGTGCTCCGGCACGCCGTTGTCGCCCAGCCGGTAGACGTTGAATCCGTGGTAGTTGCCGGCCACCATCACGTCGCCGGAAAAGGCGATGTCGGAGTTCGAGAAGGAGAGCAGCGGGAAGCGGTCGTCGTCGCCGTTGCGGTCGTCTTCCTCGTCTTCGTCCTCGCTCTCCTTCTGCTCGTCCTCGGGATGCTCCAGGGGCAGGCCGGCGGGGTTTTCCGGATCGAAGAAGCCCGGCGGTTTGGGTAGCGAGGCCACCAACTCCAGGTTCGAGATGGCCTGGCCGGCGTCGAACACCCCGGCCTTGAGACCGGCGCGCGGATCGGCGGAGAGGCCCACCCGCAGCACGTTCATCTTTTCGATCTCGGCGGTCTGGTCGTTGACGATGTCGGACGTGAACTCAAACAGCACCGGGTCATAGGCCGAGCCGGGTTGGTCGTGCAGCTCTTCGACCATCGTCACGGCGCCCTCGTGGTGGGTGATCATCAGATCCAGGAACATCCGGTCGAACTCCGTGTCCTCAGCCGCCGCCAGCGCTGCCATCTGCTCCGGCGTCGCCATGCCGGTCATGGTGTGGTGCATGTGCATGGCGTGGTGAGCGGTGGGATCCGGAGTCTCCTGGCCGCGTGATTCGAGCCACTGTTTCATGAATTCGATCTCGTCGCCCTGCGAGGCGTTGATCCGGCCGGCCACGTCGATCAGCTCCGGCGAATTCGTCCGCTCCGCCACCAGCGCCGCCATCTCCAGCGCCTGGTGGTGGTGCGGGATCATGTCCTGCATGAAGCGCACATCCGCCGGCGAGTAGCTGGTGTTGGCAATCTCGATGGCCTCCTCGGCGGACAGTTCCCGGGGTGCCTCGCCCGGCACGCCGGGCTGCACGATGGGGGCCTGGGCTTGACTCCAGGTGGCGAAAAAGCAGCCGAGGACGGCGATTCGAAGAAGGTGGGCGCGGGCAGCGAAGAGGATGGTCACGGGCTGTGCTCCTTTGCCGAGAGAGACGACCGGAGGCGGTCAGTTGTACCTATGGCAAAGGGAAATCTAGCAGACTGCCCGCGCCATCACCGGTCCCAGACCCGCTGCGAAGAACCGGTGATGGCCAAACCTAGAACTTCACTTCGACGCCGAAGGTGACCACTTCGTGCCGGCCCCGCGCCGTGAGACCGGAGATCTGAAACAGCCTTCCGTTGTCGTCCATGCCGACTCTCTCGATTCCCGCGATCGGGTCGCTCAGGGGTAGCAAGCTGAACTCGTCGAGTCCGCGATCAAGGGAGAACCTGGGCGGATTGGAGTCGTGGTACTCGATGAAACTCGCCTTGAGGGAGACCCTGGGGCTACCGCCGGTCAACGCGAACGTTCCCTCGATGCCCGCTTGACTTCGGTAGTCCGTATCGCCGCCAGGTGAATCCTCCAAGGAGTACTTGTAGTAGTACCAGCCTCTGAAGGTCAGATCGTCGGTGGGCCGGAGAGTGATCACCGGCCGCACGGTGACCCGGGCCATCTGGTCGGACTCTGGGCGAAGGGTGATCGGGTCGGGATTTTCGGCGTCCTCAATGGGGATACCGTTCGCGTCGATCTCGGTGGCCATCAGGGAGAGCTCGGCGGGTTGCTCCAGGTCGGAGAAGACGCTGAGGGCGATGCTGGCCTGAAACACCGCATGGCGTTTCTCGATGCCGGTTTGATATCGGCAGTATTCTTCGGCGGTCGCCGTTGATACAAAGCCCTTGGACAGCAGTTCGTGGCGAATCATTTCCCGGTACTGCGCCATCCGCTGCTCGGCTCGCCGGGTGAGGTGTGGCCGTTTGCCGGTGTAGCCGCGGTTGCCGAGTCCCCGCGAGGCGCAGAAACGGTCCATCGATTGGGACCGCTTGTCGTATTCGAACAGGACCCCGCCGCCCCCTTCCCAACGTTGGTCGATGGCGAGGAAGTTGTTGGTGAACCGTTCGACGAATCCATAGACCTCCATCCACGGTTTGAGGTAGTGGTCGTAGTTGAGGCGAATCCGAGTGACGTTTTCCTCCAGGTCATCCTCATCGTCGTCAAAGACGACCTGGGCGCCGACATTGAGGCGAGTCTGGCTTGGATAGGTGCCGCGCGATGCCGTGGCGTCGATCGAGAGCTTGGCTTGATCGTCTGAGGCGGTACTGTTGCTGACCGAGTTGAAAGTGAACTTGGCATTCAAACCGTCTTCAGACTTTTTCTCATTTTTCAGCCATGCCTTGAATTCGGCGCTGGGGCTCGCGGTTGCAATGGGGATCGTGAGGGGGCGAACCAGGCGGGGCTCGAGGAGCCAGAACTTGCCGAGTGACTTCTGCAGTGTTTGGGGGTCACTACTCGCTCGAGAACCGCTGAGGAGACCGCATCTTTCCACAATCTTGCTGACCTTAGTGCAAACCTTTTCGATTACCTCGTCCTGGTTGCGGGCGCTGCAGTCGATGGTGTCGGGATCGCTGATGTCTTTTCTGTCGAAGTCACTGTTATGGGTGGCGACGCAGGTCAGTACGTCGAGTCCGTCGAGGAACGACCGGCCTGATGAAGTGCCTTGGTGTAGGACGTCGAGCAGAGCCCCGTGCTCCGGATTGAAAGGCTCCGGTGCGATCACGCTGAGCCCGGCCGCCGTCAACAGGGCCGTGTCGTCGTCGTTGAAGGGAAAGCGCAAGTCACCTCCGACCTCGACGACGATCTGGTCGAGCAGGATGAATTCGCCCGGAGCGTTCGCGCGCCTGCCGAGGGCGCCGGCTGCTTCGACTCCGTCGAGGCGGGAGATCTGGTTGGCTAGCCAGAGAATCTCAGGCTCCGTTTGGCACTGCTTGACTTTGTAGATCGCGATCTTGGGATCGCTCTTGCCGAGTGGCATCAGTTCCAGGGCCTTGGCGTTGGGGCAGCATGCAGGCCCGATGGTTGGATCGCCGGCGGCGAGTTCCGGAAGCCTCGAAGCAGCTTGGGGGTTCTTCAGCTTGACCGCGATGCGATTCGGGACGATCGAGTAGAAAACCTGGCACTCTTTTCGACCGCTACGCTTTTTCTTTTGAATATTCGGATGCCTGAAGTCGCAGTCGTAGTAACGGTGCTCGATGAGGCTGGAGGCGCTTGCCGATGTGGTGGCGCTCGCGGCGAACGGTACGGCGAGCAGGCTCAGTCCAGCGAGTACGAGGCGTAACGACCGCGCGGCGGTGAGAAAATGTTGCATGATTCCCTCCTGTTGGTTCGGCTGGAGGGACGGACACCATCGGTCATTTTCTCCGGGTGGGGTGCTTTCCCGCTCGACCCCGAGACCGGATGGGATTCCCTGGATCTGGATCTCTGGACTGCCGATGAAGCCCATTGCTATCGGGTCCGTCTGCACTTGTTGAGGAGGCGTTGTGATGAATTGGTTGACGCTGCAGAACTTCTTTCAATTGGGCTTTCATGCCGCCGCGCTGGTGTTCTTGTACTTGGGGTACCGCCTGCTCCGGCAAGTGGTGGCGTCCGGTGGCGAGGAGCTGCCGCTGAAGCTGAAGAATGTCCGGTTCTTCATGATCATGTCGCTGGCGTTCTTTGTGCTGGGAGCCAGCCTGCAGCTTTACGAGGGCTGGGCGCGGCGGACGGATCGCAGTGGCGCCCGCCAGCTCCTCCTCCATCTCAGCCCGACCCGCATGCCCGAGGATGTGCCGCCGGCGGAGGTGCGATTGGCCGGAGAGTTACTGGAGTTCGACAATGGGCGGGCGGCGCCGGAGATTCACGCCGCCACCGACATGGCCATCAATCTCGAGAGGATTCGCGATGTGGTGGTGCGCCTGCGGGCGATCAATCGGGAACTCCAGCTCGACCAGGCGGCGGCTTTGCCGGATGTGGGAGTCGGTACCGACGACCTGCCGGGTGAGTGGACGCTTTCGGATCAAAGCCTGCGCGAGGCGGGCGCCGCGGAACTGGACTCCACCGTCGCCCGCCTGAACGAAGCCCTGGAGGAGTCGGATGGCGCGGATTCGGCGGCGATTCGCTCTTCCCTCGGCTGGGTCTACTACGCCCGAGGCGACTTCGGCGCCGCGACGGCGGAACTCGAGCGGGCCGCTAGCGAAGCGCAGGATGAAGAGATCCGGGTGCGTGCCTACAACAACCTCGGCCGGGTACTGCTCGACCGGGGGGATCTGGAAGGCTCGCGGGCCGCCTTCCAGAACGCCGGCTCCGGCGTCGCCGCTCGCGGAGGGCTGGGTCAGGTGGCGGCGACGGAGCAGGCGTTGCGGGTGGCGAACTAAAGGCTCGTGGCGTCAGGCTGCCGCCTCATGCCGCCGCTCGGTCAGTCGCCCGATGAGCCAGATGAACGGCTCGATTTGGCCGCTCACTTCGCATTCGCCCCTGACCAGACTGCCGAGCAGTCCTTGCACATCGGAGGTGCACAGGGCGGAGACCGCCCGGCGATCCTTGAGAAGCAAGGAACAGAACGGCGTATTCGATCTCTGCTCGGGTTGGGTCCCGTGGGTTCCCGCCGTGACCTCCCGTCCGTGACAGGCGAAGGTGATGGGCTCGCCATGATCTGGAACCCCGAAGGATAGGGCGAGGTTGGGGGTTGGAGCCGGGCCGTTCTCCTGCCAGCCGGCGGAGAAGGCGTGAACCCAGTTTTCCAGATCGGAGCGCTCAGGACCTTCGCTCCCGGATCGATCATCGGCCGCTTCGCGCGCCTCTTCCGTTTCTCGCTCGGCGTCGATCAGGGCTTCCAAGGTTCGGTCCACGTCCTCGCGGCTGTGAGCCGCCGAGCAGATGAAGCGCAGGCGGCCCCGTCCGCTCTCGACGATCGGGTAGGTCACGGCCGCCGTGTGAACGCCGCGTTCGAACAGGCCCCGGACGATCGCGAAGAGGGTGTCTTTGTCGGAGAAATGCGGGGTGACGATGGGACCGTCGCCGGTCCCGAGGTCGTAGCCGGCTTCGCTGAACCTCTGCCGCATGTAGGCGGTGGTGTCCCACAGGCGCTCGCGCAGCGAGTCGTCCGTGCGCAGGCGGCGCAAGGCGGCGAGCGCCGCGGCGATGTCCGCGGGGCTCGCCGATGCCTGGAAGATGTAGGCCCTGGAGGACGCCTTCAGCAAGGCGACGTGCTCTCGGCGGGCGGCGACGACGCCCCCGAGGCTGCCGAGGGCTTTGCTGAGGGTGGTCATGATGAAGTCGACCTGGTCGGTCACCCCTTCGGCGGCGCACAGGCCCGCGCCGCGCGGGCCGTAGAACCCAAAGGAATGGGCCTCGTCGACGAGGACCAGGGCGCCATATTTCTTGGCTGTGCCCGCGATGTCCGCCACCGGCGCCGCTCCTTCGCCCATGCTGTAGACGCTTTCTAGCACGACCAGCACTGTGCGGTAGGGCGACGCTTCGGTTTGGAGAATGGACTCCAGATCCGCCGGATCGTTGTGCCGGAAGGTTCGGATCTGCGCGCCGGCGAGCAGGGCACCGTCGACGATGGAGGCGTGGCAGAGCTGATCCATCACCACGACGTCTTGCGCACCGAGAAGGCCCGCGACCAATCCGAGATTGGCGGTGAATCCCGTGGGAAACAGGCAGGCGGCGGGTTTTTCCACCAGCTCGGCAAACTCCTTCTCGAACTCCAGGTGGAGATCGGTGACGCCGGAGGCCGCTGCGGATGTGCCCATGCCGGTGCCGAGGTGCTCCAGAGCGGCGCCGGCTGCCGCCATGACCTCCGGATCGCGATTCAGGCCGAGGTACAGATTGGTGGTCCAGATGATGGCCTCGCGTTCTTCCTGGGTCACCGCGTCGGCGACGATGCCGCGGTGTGCGCTACCGGTGCGCACCAGCTTGCCGTAGGGGTCTCGGCCGGGAGCGGCGGCCTGGAGTTTGAGTTGTTCGACCAGTGTGCCCTTGTCGGTGGCGGACCAGGCCGGTAGCTTCGCCGCCAGAAACGGCGGGTGGCAGAACTGAAGCTGCGCCTGAAAGCGGCCGAGGGGATTCGAGGTTCCGTTCCGTTTCTCCTCGGTTACGGGAGGTGCCGAGTCGCCTGCGACCGCTCCGAGGAGGTGGCCCGCCACGTCTGCCGGAGTCCAGCGCTCCAGGAGGGCCGACGCCGGCAGTTTTCGCTCGAGGGTAGCGGCGAGGCGGGAGTTCAACTCCACGGAGGTCAGCGAGTCCAGTCCTAATTCGTCCAGGGGAACGTCCGGCGGCACCTGGCCGGAACGAACGCCGAGGAGCGAGGCGACCTCGCGCTGGATGACTTCGAGCAGTTCGGCGCGCCGCTTGCCCTCCGGTAGCTCCGCCAGATGGCGGGCCAGATCCCCGGTCTCTCCGGCGATGCTGCCGCGGCGGTCGCCGAATTCTGGTCTCGGGAGCGCGTTGCGGTCCAGCTTGCCGTTGGGCAGCCGGGGGAGCTCGGCGATGTGCTCTACGACCTGAGGCACCATGAATGGGGGCAGCCGTTCCGCCAAGAAGGCTCTCGCCGCGTCCTGGGTCACGCCGTTTCGGCCCACGACGTAGGCGACCAAAACCTTGCGATCACCGGTCCCGTCGACCACCGCGGCGGCGGCGCCGTCCACGCCGGTCATCGATTCGAGCGTCGACTCGACCTCTTCGAGTTCCACCCGGAAGCCGCGCAATTTCACCTGATGGTCCACCCGTCCCAGAAACTCAATCTCACCGTCTTCTCGCCATCGGCAGAGATCTCCCGTTCGGTACAGCCTTTCCTCGGGGATCGGCCCGTTCGGGTCCAGCTCGATGAAGCGCTCTTGGGTCAACTCTTGGTCGTGCAGATAGCCGCGGGCGAGCTGGTCGCCGGTCAGGTACAGCTCACCTGGCTCTCCCGCGGCCACCGGCTGCATGGAGTCGTCGAGGATGTAGGACCAGGAGTTCACCACCGGCTTGCCGATAGTGATGGTTTCCACCTCGGTCGTCACCTCCTTGGCGGTGGAGTAGACCGTGTCCTCGGTCGGCCCGTACACGTTGACCACCCGTGGCGGCGGATCGAGGGCGTGTAGCTGGTCCACCAGGGAACGCGTCAGCACCTCGCCGCCGAGCACCAGGCACCGGATGCCGGCTGGCGGCCGTCCGGCCGCCAGCAAGGCCTGCATCGCCGACGGCACCATGACGCAGGTTCGCACCCGGTGGGCCGCCGGCAGGTCCAGCAGCTCGAGCACATTCTCCGCCAGCACCACCGTTCCGCCGAGGCACAGCGTTCCCAGGATTTCCATCACCGAAGGGTCAAAGCAGACGGAAGTGGCCGCCAGCACGCCGGCGAGTTCCCGGTCATCGAGCAGTTCGCGCATCGACCGGCTCATCGCCACCACGCTGCGGTGCTCCATCGCGACCCCCTTCGGTCGCCCGGTCGAGCCGGAGGTGTAGATGACGTAGGCGAGATCCTTCGGGGAAGGTCCGATCACCCCTTGGGCCGTCCGTTCCACCACCTCGTCGAGGCGGAGGATCTCGGGTACCCCGGCGCAGAGCTCCGCCCGCTTCTCGTGATCTACGATGGCGGCCTCGGCGCGCGCGTGCTCCAGCATGTAGCGCAACCGTTCCCGTGGGTATGCCGGGTCGAGCGGCACATAGGCGCCGCCGGCGCGCAGCACTCCCACCAGTGTCGCCACCAGTTCCCAGGTGCGGTTCATGCACACCCCGACCATCGACCCCGGCTGGACGCCCCGGGCCGCCAACGCGCCCGCGATGGCGCGTGCCCGTTCGGTCAAACGCCGGTAGGTGATCTCCAAGGTACCGTCGATGATCGCCGTCCGCTGAGGCTTTGCCTCCGCCTGCCGGTCGATCAATTCCAAGATCGTTTCGCTTCGGTCGTTTTCCTCTCGCTGGCGGCTCGGCTCGGTGGAGCCCGACCGCCGCCGACCGCCGGAGATGGTGGTCATGGCTGTTCGAACCTCGCAATTTTGGGAAGGGGAGGCCAACCAAGGTCTCGCAGGATTTCCAGGGCGTCGGCTATGCACGAGCGGTACTTCCGGCGGTCCAGCGATGGGTCGCAGGGCAGTTCGGGGAAGACAATGCGTTCTCCGGCCCGGACATTCCGCAGGCGGTTGACGGTGCCGCCGGGCCACAGGACCTCCACCGTGGCGGTCTCGGCCCGCTCGAGTCCGAAGAGCTGGGCCAGGGCGTTCTGGGAGGCGAAGCCCGAACCGCCGGTGACCGGGCGCAGCGCCGTCCGGCCGCCTTCCGGGGTCACCCGGATCACGGCGCCCACGCCGTCCCGGTTGACCCGTCCGTTCGGCAACAGGCCGACGGTTCCCAGGGCGCGCACCTCGATCCAACGGTTGCCGTTGCCCCGGTTGATCTCCACCGCCAGGCGCCCGTCCGGAAAGCGCAGGCCGTTCCAGGTGAACTCGCCTTCTCCGACCGGCGAAAAGGCCTCCACGAACCAGGCCGTTTCATCGAACGGGCTGCCGTGCTTGACGGGGTAGCGCTTTAAGGGAATGTCTTCCGGGATGTCAAAGGCGGAGGCGGTCACCAGGTCCGGAAATCCGTCTCGGTTGAGGTCGCCGGTGGCTCCGCCGTGGACGTTGCGCCGGGTGTGGTTCACGGCCAGGGCCTCGAGGTCGGCCTCGAATTCGGCGGAGCAGTCCGGGTTCAGAAGAACGACCCCGGGGTTGTCCGCGGTGATGGTGTGGATGGCGCCGTCCAGACTGCCGAAGAACACCACGTCCGGGTCGCCGTCGTTGTCCAGGTCCGGCGCCATTACCGACCAGCCGAAGGGGGTGGCCCGCAGCCCCTGCCCGGGCCCGGCGTCGGCGAATCCGCCACCGGGGGTGCCGAGGAAGGCCCGCGACGAGAGCTGCCCGCGGTAGAACGGCATGCCCACCGCCGAGAAGACGTAGTCGCCCATGTTGGTGGCGTAGAAATCCATCCGGCCGTCGCAGTTGAAGTCGGCAAAGGCGAGACCCATCCACGAGGTGCCCGGCAGGTCCGTGCCGGATCGGTCCGTGACGGCGGTGAAGCGGCCGTCGCCGTCGTTTTCGAGTACCTGGATCAGCCCGCGGCTCTCCTCATCCGGGGAGATGCCGCCCTGATCGTCGGCCTGGAGGAGGTCGAGGTCGCCGTCCTGGTCGTAGTCCACCAGGGCGAGGGCCCAGGTGATGGTGGCGGAGGCGTTCCGCCGCGGCCGGAAGCCGTTCATTTCCAGAATGCCGGAGCTCTCGCTGGCGTCCCGAAAGGCGAGGCCGCCTTCGTTCACGAAGAGCTGGTTCGGGTGATTGTGGGTCCACGGCTCCGTCAAGGTAGCCTCGCGGCGGCTCCAGTCGTAGGAGTTGGCCACCGCCAGGTCGAGCAGGCCGTCGCCATCCACGTCGCCCACGGAGCAGTCCGTGTGGCCCCAGCCGGTGCCGCCCAGGCCGCTCTGGGCGGTGACGTCCCGGAAGGTACCGTCGCCTCGGTTTTCGAACAGCAGATTCGGCTCCGAGCGCCCCAGCACCACCAGGTCCGGGTCGCCGTCGTTGTCCAGATCGCCAAAGCAAACGCCGGTAGAGTCCTGCGCCTTGGCCGTGACACCGGCGGCTTCCGCCACGTCCTCGAAGCGCAGGGCGCCGGTGTCCTCCAGGCGGCTGGCGTACAGGCTGTTGGCGGCGCCGGGACCGTTGGTGACGTAGAGATCGAGATCGCCGTCGCCGTCGTAGTCCAAGAGCGCCACTCCTGGAGAACCGCGAGGCTTTTCCGGCGTGGCGACCACCAACGGCATGGTGTAGCGGGGCTCGGTCTTGATCCGCTCGAAGGCGTCGTTGGTGACTGACGGGACGCGCGCGAAGTCGATCCCGGACGCTGCGTCGGCGGCCAAGTCATAGAACGTGACGCTCGCCATGTCGTTGCCGCCGGTCGGCACGCTGGCGGCGGTTTGTGGTGGAGACGGACAGCCGGTTATCGCCGCCGCCAGGAGAGCGGCGAGCAGGATCGTGGTGATGCGGCGGAGCGTCAGTCGCTGCGTGTAGTGAAAGAACATATATAGATATCTTGCCATGTCAGTATAAGATGTGCAATCGAATGACCTGAGATCGAGGACGAGGCAGTGGCCTTCGACATCGTCTTGGTCGTATCGAAAATCTGTAATATGCTGCCTTGAGCAAAGCTCATAGTTCGAATTGACACGCTTCGGCCGGGTCGGCCAAGACGCCCGGAGGCGGTCGTGCAGCTCCCGTCTCACGGGCACGTTTCTCTTTGTAATAAGGAGCGTCCGATGAAGAGATCACTCGTTCTCACAGCCCTCGCCACCGTTTGCGTGAGTTCTTCTGCCGCCGGTCTCGCCGGTAGCTTCACCGTCGCCTGGACGCTCGGCGAGGATCCGGGTGTCGGCTTCGAAGGATCACCGTCGTACTGTGACCTCGACGGCGACGGCCAGGACGAAGCGATTGTCGCCGTGGGGTCCGGCGCGGCTCCTTTCCCCGCGGACCCCGCTTACGTCGAGGCGGTCGATCCGGTCACCGGTAGCCGACTCTGGCGCGCTGCCCAGGGCGACTCCGGTTTCGCCCAGCCGCTCTGCCGAGACGTTGACCACGACGGCGTTCTCGACGTGTTGACCGCCGGCCGCTTCGGTGATGTGCGCGCGCTGTCGGGGGTCGACGGCACCGTGCTGTGGTCTTTGAATGCCCTCAATCCCGGCGAGGTCGGCGCGAATGCCAACACCTACAGCCCCGTCTCCGCGCCGGAGCGCCCGGACTTGATCTTCGTTTCGACCGGAGGTGGAGTCGAACCGGCCGACGGTCCGCGCAACCCGGGAGCGGTCCTCGCCATCGACCTCGACGGAACGGTGCTCGCTCGCTGGGACGAGCCCGATCAGGCGGAGATTTACACCTCGCCGGCGGTCAAGGCGATCGGCAGGCACGCCCGCAACCTCCTTCTGGTGGTCGGTTCTGGTGGCGAAACGCTTCCCGGCAGTTTGCACTTCCTGCTGTACAACACTCGCTTCCGCCGCTTCTTTCCCTACGCCCAGATCCCCTCCTCCTGCGACACCGGAGGCTTTGTCGCGAGCCCGGTGCTCGGCGACATCACCGGTGACCGGTTTGGAATCCCCGAGGTGGTGGCAGCCGAATTCTGCGGCTCCGTCGCCGCCTTCAATCTGCTGGGCCATGAACTCTGGCGTCAGGATCTGAACTGGCCCTACGTGATCTCCAATCCTCTGCTGAACGATTTGGATGCCGACGGAGTGTTCGATGTCGCGGTGGCGAGCATCGCGGTCAACCCCAGCCGGCCGGAGACCTTCCCGCTCCTCGACGCTTCCCTCGAAACCTTCGAGGGAGCCAACGGTACGCCGATCTGGTCCACGCCCCTGAAGCTGCCGCCCTTTGCGTCGCCGGCCGCCGCCGACATCGATGGGGACGGCGTGCAGGACATCTGGGTGGCGACCCAGCATTTCTTCCTACCCAGTGAGTTGACGGTGTACTCTGGCGTCGACGGCTCAGAGCTGATCGCCCACGGCAGTGTGAGCTGGGCCGGTTCGCCGCTTCTCCACGACGCCGATGGCGACGGAGCGATCGACGTGCTGGTGATGGATGCGCCGCCGGTGTTTGCTCCGCCTTTCCCTCCGGTCAGCACCAGCCTGGTCAACCTACCCGGCGTGGCCTTCGATCCGAACGCCTCCTGGAGCGGCTTTCGCGGACCGGATCACGACGGCTATCGTCGCTGAATGGGGTAAGGGCGGCGCGGGGAATCGAGTTAGCCGAGATCGGCGAGTCGGGCGCGAAGGTCCGTCGGAATCGGTACCTTCGCGCCGCCTTGGTAGTCGAACATCACCACCACCCCCGAGCCCTCGGCGACCGCCTCTTCGGGCTTCGCTTCGAGGGCAGCCCGGTAGTCCATCACGAAACTCGTATTGCCGAGTCGGGCCACGCGGGTACCCACTTGAACCGTCGCGGGATACTGAACCGGAGCTTTGAACCGGCATTCCGTTTGCGCCAGGATCGGGCCGATCTTCGGCAGTCCGGTGGTGGCGAGCCCGACCCGCTGGAACAGCTCCATCCGGGCGGTCTCGAACCAGGTGAAATAGCGGGCGTTGTTGACGTGTCCGAGAGCGTCGAGTTCGGCCCAGTGGACAGGAAACGACACCTCGACGGGGAAAGTACCCATGGTTCGATTCTATGCCGGGTGCCCTCAGGCGTCGTCGTGCCGGCACGCATCCGACCGGCAGAGCCTGTAGTTTCGGAGATGTGCACAGACGAGCAGGATGGCCGACCCCAGGGTCGCCAGTTTCTCTGCCGTCTCGCCCATCAGGTCGTGGAGGACGGTCCCCGACAGCAGGAGACCGGCAACGCCCAAGACCCCCAATAGCAGCACCCGCCGATCCCTGTGCCGCTTACA
Source organism: Acidobacteriota bacterium (assembly GCA_039030395.1). Taxonomy (NCBI): domain Bacteria; kingdom Pseudomonadati; phylum Acidobacteriota; species Acidobacteriota bacterium. The sequence goes on along the minus strand of JBCCEF010000028.1, from coordinate 29,052 downwards.
ACCGAGCGCGAAGGCGATCACGGCCGCTGGAACGACCCACCACAGCATCGAGCGGTGGAAGGACTCGTCAGCGAAGAAGACCGTCGGAAGCGTCGTGCCGAGGACGAGGAGAGCCGGCAGAGCGATGCAGTGCAGGGCGCAAGCCGCTGCGCCTAGGACTCCGAGCCCATCGGCGATGGTTCTGATGTCTGGAGTGGATGTCGATTTCATTTTCGGTAGTCTCCTAGCCAGTTCCCTCGAGTCGGGGCTGAATCTTGGCGGACCGTTTCAAGGCTCGATGCGGCTGCGGTATTTTCCCTGCGAGACGTGAGTCTGGGCAGCACGGGTGCGTTCGCGCAATGGCCGATCCCGCATATCGATAATGAGATCTGATCATCATTAGAGTTCGACGGCAAGTCAAGCGAGCAGAGTCAAGCGAACCGATGAGACCTAGCGAGCTCCCGGTGGTGTCTGACGTCCGCGAGGCGGGTTCCCTGGGCGAAGGGTTGAGTGCGCTTTTCTCATCCTTTCCCTATCTCCCCGTCGTCCTGGAGGCAGGGCTTGCGGGGCGAGGCACGGTGTGGGTCGATCCCGCAGGGCCTGCGGCGGCCGCCCGCCTCGACATCGGCTGCTACTCGTTCTTCGCGGGCAACCCGGAGAGCGCCTCGGCCGCGGCGCTCGTGGAGAAAACGCCCTTGCCGCGCGAATTCATCTTCCCCGGGGAGGATGTGCGGTGGCGGGCGAGAGTGTTCGAGGGTTTCGGCGACCGAGTCCGCGATCGGCCGATGTGCTCGTACCTGGCGAATGCTCTCGACCTGGACACCCTCGCCGATCAAGCCTCGGTGCCCGCGGGTTTCGAGGTGCGTCGAATGGGATTGGCCGACCTGGAGCAACTCGGCGAGCACTTGGAGCCGCACGGATTGCAGGTCGAAGCGAGCGTTGAGAGGTTTTTCGAACAGGGCATCGGCTTCTGTGTCGTCCGGTCGGATCGCGTACTGGCGGCGGCGACCTCCTATGCCCGAACGACAAGTGGAGTGGAGATTTCCGTTGCCTGCGATACGGCCTATCGGCGGCGCGGATTCGCGAAGGCGGCGGCATCCGGCCTCCTTCGGTGGTGCCTGAGGAATGGCGTTCGACCGCACTGGCATGCGGCCAACCCCGTCTCGCAGCATCTCGCTCTCGCCTTGGGCTTCACTGAAGGACCGGAGTGCCCTGCCCTCTTCGTGAAGCGCTAGCGTTGATTCCTCGCGGGTGGCGCTGTTTCTCTCGATGCCACCCGAGTGTCGAGGAGCCGAGCAGCAATCTCAAAGATCTTGGGTGAATCCTGAGTGCGGATTGACATCAAGGGTTCAGCAGATTAGCTTGAGCATATGAGCCATCGCCTGCAAGTGCTGATTCCCGACCCGCTCAACGCCGAGATCACCAAGGCAGCACAGCGCAAACGGTCCTCGAAGGGCGAATGGGTGCGGCGTGCGTTGGAGCAAGCCCTCGCCGAGGAACAAGCGGTTGGCGATCCGCTACAGCGGCTCGCCGCCCTAGACGCTCCCACCGCCGATATCGACCAGATGCTCGCCGAGATCGAAGCCGGACGCCGGTAACCAGAAGAGCCGTCGATGAAGGTCTTCTTCGACTCGAACATCCCTATGTATGTCGCCGGGGGCGAGCATCCCAACCGGACCCCGGCCTTGCGGCTACTAGAGCGCGCGCAGGCCGGCGAAATCGAGGCCTTCACCAGTACCGAGGTTCTGCAGGAGGTCCTCTATCGATACACGGCTTTGAGAAGGCGTGATTTGGCCTTCGAGGTCTACGATCGGATGACCGAGATCTGCCCAGTGATCTTGCCGGTCACTCTCGCCGACACCGACCACGCCAAGCGCCTGCTCCAGCAGATCCCTACCCTCGGCGTCCGAGATGCCATTCATGCCGCGGTGATGCTGCAACGCGACATCGAAACCATCGCTTCCTTCGATACAGGATTCGATGTTGTGCCTGGGATTCGACGACTGTCGAGTTAGCAACTCTTCAAAGTACCGCCTAGAGTTGGCGCCTGAGGCTGGATACTGGGCGCTGTGGACGGGATGATGAGCCTGGGCCTCAGGCGACCTGGCGGTCTGTCTTCACCACGAAGGAGACGCTCGCCCCGGCATGGCCGAGCATTTCCAGCAGAGCGGGGCGTGTTGACAGACTGGGTGCAGCCATCTACCCTTCACGGTGATCTGAACAAACGAAAATGTAATTTTTTAATTATTAGCATATCTTGGATCGAGGTGAGTTGTGGAGGATTGGATTCACCGATTCGGTGCGCAGCATTGGTTCGCGCAGACCCTCGCTGTTCTCGTACTTTTTCTCTTCACGTTCATTCCCCTCGTCAGCCTTGAGTGGGCGCCCCGTTGGGGGTGGCTGGTGGCAGGTCTTGAGGTGGGGCTGATCGTTGGAGTCATCGCCGTCGTCAAATTGTCGGAGCGCTTCCATCTGGTGCTGCTGAGTAGCGTTGTGACGATCATGTTGAATGGATTGTTCGTGGGGCGCCCAGAAGGGGCGACCTATTTGAAAGGCCTCGGGTCGTTTCTCGGTGCTCTCGCGGACTCTCTCAGCTCGGCTTCAGCGGCCCTTGGCTCCTCCGCGCCGTCCAGCGAGAATCTCGTTCGATTTGTATGGGCGGCAACTGCGGCTTTTGCTCTTTGCCTACTCTTGGGAATCTTCCGTCATCGCCACCAGGAACCCGAGGGATTTCACGCCACCCTTGATTTCGATCGAGTGGACGCGTCGACCGTCAAGGCGCTGATTGGAGACTGGAATTATTGCGTGCACGGTCCGACCGGGGACTTCTCTCATTCCGGCGAAGCGGCCTTCACGATGACCGGCAAGAACCTTCAGCTTGGCGGCACCCGCAGAGAGATGAAGGTCGAAGACGGCCGGACGTCATGCACGATCACCTGGAACGCCAGGTTCATGATCTATACCAATTTGAGTTCCGGCCGATTTCTACGCTTTGAGTATGTGATCCGACTTCCCGACGGCAATCTGGAAGCCTACGCCACCCTGGACCTGCGCAATGTCAAGCGAGGCCTGCTGACCGGGGCCTATGACCACCTTGCCGGTGGCTGTGGAACCGGAACCATCGAGTTTCAGAGACTGGATTTAAAGCAGATAGGGGTTGCTTAAGAACTTTTGAGATCTGTTTCTGCCCGATCGAAGAAGTCCTCAATGAGCGTGCTGACTTCCGAAAACGGAACTCGCTCTCTCGTGGTCACTTTCGGAATGCGCCAGAGGAAACCCAAGAGCCGAGCGGGCTTCATCCAATGAACCATGGCGACATCGCCGTCAGGGCAGATGCGTAGATGATGCCCGCCAGCTCGCACCAATCCCAAGCCGGCGGGACAGTTTTCTTTGCCTTCGGACTCTAGCTTCTCGAAGAGGCTATTCTCGCGGGACCCATCGTGGTTTCGGAATTCCCGAACCGCCCCTTGACCATCCACCTCAATCTCTCGAACTGAGAAGTCTGCGGATTGAATCCATGCCTTCATAGGATTCTCGAGCTTCAGCCCAAAGGCCGGAGCCCCTTTCTAGTTCTCTAGGGCACCACCACCGAGAAGGTCTCAGTACTCGAAGTCACCGTCTTCCGAGCCTCGGAGTCCCGCACGTAGACCTTCATCTCGTAGTCGCCGGCCGGGAAGCGGTCGGCGGTGAGTTCCAGGCCTTGGGCCAGGACCCAGCAGTCGTCGCCGGCTTTGACTGGGTCGGCGGCGGCGGGGCCGCGGAATTTGGCGGCGCCGTCGAGTTCTACGGTGAGGCGAAGGTTGGGCAGGTTGTTGTCGGCCAAGGCCGGGTGGCAGGTGTGGAGGTAGTACCACAGGACACCCTCTTGCTCGAAGGTGCGGTCGCCCTTGGGCACGACGACGATGCCCTGCCAGGCAAAGGGTTCGAGCATCGCCTGAGCTTCTTTCATCGGGAAGATGTTGTCCGACACGATGAGGTCCGAGAGCCACAGTTCGTCGCTGATAGCAGGAATTTCGATCGCTTCGCTGGCGGACCACAGGATGGCGCCGTCGCTGCCCTTGAGGCCGGTGCGCAGTTCGTAGGCGCCCGGCGGGGCGACGACGGTGGTTTTGCGCAGTTTCTGGTCGCGCGCGTTTTTCCAGTCGCTGTCGATCTCGAAGGAGACGGCGGATTCGCCTGCGGCGTCCACCAGCTCGCCCACCACCACGGCGTCGGCCGGCGGCTCGCCGGTAGTGGCGATTTGCACCGGGATGATGGTGGTGCCGTCGCCGGCCAGGAAGGGCGCGGCGTCGAGATGGGCGGAGAAGGAGGATTCGGCGTCGCCGGTGAGGGCGGCGCGCAGAGATTCGAGGGCCGCCGGGTCGGAGAGGGTGGAGGCCCCCCAGGCCTGGTAGTCGGAGTCCATCGCCTCGCCGCCCAGGGCCGACGGCGCCGGGGCGGTGGAGAGATCAGCGACGGTCATCGTCGGGTGAAGCACGGCGCGGTCCGCCGCCTCGGCGGCCAGGGCGAGGGCTTCTTCGCCCTGGTGGATCTGCACCTCCTCGGTGCCCGGCTTGGTGCGAAATTTCACTCGTAGGCGCTTTTTCTTGATGACCTCGGGCTTTTCGTCCCCTTCATAGACCCACACTTCCTCCGAGGCGACGCCGAAGCGGTCGGTGGTGCCTCCGCGGCCGAAACGGCCACCACCGCCGCCGCTCGCCACGCCGCCGCCGCCGCCGAAGGCGGAGTCGCCGCCGAGGGCGCCGCCGCTGGTGGAGCCACCGGCGCCCGGCTGCTGGAGGCGCCGCGGGGCGCCGAGCATGACGAAGATGCGGCCGCGGTCGGTCAGGGAGCCGCGGACGGTCTCATCGTCTTTTTTGTGGGCGAACTGTTGGTCGGCGTAGGCCACGCGGCGTTCGAACTCTCGCTGATACTCGTTTTCGGCACTCTCCGGGGTGGGATCCCGCTGGGCCCAGAACAGACGGATGAAGTTTTCCGCCGCGGCTTCGTCGGCGAGGGCGCTCCAGGCGTCTTTGTCCGCCTTGGTGAAGAGGTGCTGAATCGGGCCTTCGGCCCACTCTTGGTAGCGCTGGGGCAGTTCGGCGGTGGCCGAAGGGACGAGCAGGCAGGCGGCGACGATGGCCGCGCCGAAGTGAAGACTCGAACGGATGCGCATGGTGTTCCTCCTCGTGGTGTCGTTCTATTCCACTCAAAAACTTAGCACATCGCCCTTATCCCGTCGGCGCCGGAGCGGCGGGCAGCAAGGGGAGCCGGAGGGTGGCTTCGCAGCCGCCCCGGTCGGCGCGATTGCGCAGCTCGACGGTGCCGCCGTGGCCTTCGGCGATCTGCCGGCAGAGCACCAGGCCGATGCCGGTGCCCTCGGGCTTGGTGGTGTAGAAGGGGACGAAGAGGTTTTCGGGGTTCGATAGGCCGCGGCCTTCGTCCAGCACGCGGATCTCCACCGCCTCTCCGCTCGGCTCCCAGGTGATCTCGACGACGCCGTTGCCGGCGGCGAGGGTTTCGTCCACGGCGTTTCGGACCAGGTTGATGAGGAGTTGTTCGAATTGGTCGCCGTCGGCTTCTAGGGTCACCGGCGGTCCGCCCTTCACCTCGACCGGCAGGCGGTTCTCGAGGCTGGCGATGCGCTCGATGCGGCGCTCCAGGTCAAGGGGAGCGAGGGTCGGCGGCGGCAGCCGCGCCAGGCCGGAGTAGGCATTCATAAAGCGGGAAAGGGACGCCGAGCGGTTGGCGATGCGCCCCAGACCGCGGCGCATGTCGTCTTCCCAGTCGTCCGGCCGGGGCTGGCGATCGAACAGCCGCGCCAGGGTTTCCGCCAGCGAGCGGATGGGTGCCAGGGAGTTGTTCAGTTCGTGACCCAGGACCCGGATGAGTCGGCGCCAGGCCTGGCGCTCTTCTTCCCGCAGGGGGCGGGACAGATCCGACAGCACCAGGAGACGCAGGGGGCGACCTTCCTGGCGCAGGGTGCCGTGGCGCACTCCCCAGCGGCCTTCGCCGCCGGGGAAGCGCGCCGAGAGGGGGCGCGACGGGTCCGCCGCTAGCACCTCTTCCAGACCGAGGGACGAGGCCGGTTGACCGATCAGCTTGTCCGGCGGGCGCGACAGCAGCCGCTCGCTGGCGCGGTTGGCGAGGCGCAGGCGGCGGTCTTCGTCGAAGGCGAAAACGGCGACGTCGATCTCTGCCATCACCCCTTTGAGGAGAGCCGTCGCCTCCTGGGCGCCGCGCCGTTCTTCCTGGAGCCGTTCGCCGAGGAGGTTGGCCTCCTGCAGCGCCTGGCCGAGAGCGTCCCTTGGATCGCTGCGCCGGGCGCGCAAGGAGTAGTCGCCCTCGCGCAGCGCTTCGAGGACATTGGCGAGGGTGTAGATGGGGTAGGAGATGCGTTTGCGGAGAGCGATGGCGGCGGCGATCGAGAGGCCGACCAGGGCGATCGTCAGGCTGATCCGCAGGAGCGTGGAGTAGGGTCCCAACCACAGCAGGCCGAGAGCGATGGCGACCGCCGGCAGGGCGACGCAGAGAGCGGAGAGGAAGAGGCGGTCGTCGAAGGAGCGGGCCAAGGGGGGAGACCGTTCGCTAGAGATCGTGCTTTTCGAGCCGGCGGTAGAGGGCGCTGCGGCTCAACCCTAGCAGCTCGGCGGCCTGACTGACGTTGCCTTCGGAGCGGTCGAGGGCCTTCCGGATGAGCACTTTTTCGACTTCTTCCAGGGTCATCTCTCCGAAGCCGCGCCCAGCGCCCGGCGAGCCGAGGGCGAGGTCCGATCGTGCGATCTTCTCGCCCCGCGCCATCAGCACCGCCCGCTCCACGGCGTGGTCCAGCTCCCGCACGTTGCCCGGCCAGTCGTATGCGAGAAGGGCGGCCAGGGCGTCGTCGGTGAAATCTTCGGTGGATTTCCGGTAGTGCTGCCGGTGGCGGGCGAGGAAGTGGCGGCCGAGGGCCGGGATGTCGTCCTTGCGCTGGCGCAGCGGCGGCAGCGGGATCTCGACGGTGCGCAGCCGGAAGAGGAGGTCCCGCCGGAAGGCGCCGCTCGCCACCTCGGCGCCCAGATCGGCGTTGGTGGCGGCGAGGATGCGGGCGTCCACCCGCCGGGTGCGCGAAGAGCCGATGCGCTCCAGTTCGCCGGTCTCCAACACCCGCAGCAGGGAGGCCTGCTGGTTGGCGGAGATGTTGGCGATCTCGTCGAGAAACAGGGTGCCGCCGTCGGCCAGCTCGAAGCGGCCGACGCGGTCGCTGCGGGCGTCGGTGAAGGCGCCGCGCACGTGGCCGAAGAGCTCGCTTTCGAACAGCGAATCGGACAGGCCGCCGGTGTTGACAGTCACCATCGGCCGGTCGGCGCGCTCGGAGACGTGGTGCAGGGCGCGGGCGACCAGCCCTTTGCCGGTGCCGTTCTCGCCGGTGATCAGGACGCTGGCGTCGGACGGACCCACCCGGTCGATCAGCTCCAGGACCGGTTCCATAGCGCGGGAGGAGGCGATCAGTTCCGGCGCGCCGTCGCCCCGTAGGCGGCGATTCTCTTCTTCGAGCAGGCGCCCGCGGCGCAGCGCTTGGCCCAGTTCGAGCTGCGTGCGCACCACCGAGAGCAGACGGGCGTTCTCCCAAGGCTTCTCGACGAAATCGCGGGCTCCCCGGCGCATCGCTTCCACCACCACCTCGACGCTCGGCCAGGCGGTCATCACCAGCACCGGCAGGGTGGGATCCAGGGCGCGGATCTCCTGCAAGAGATCGAGGCCCTCGCGGCCGGAGGTGGTGTCGCGGGTGTAGTTGAGGTCGATCAGCGCCGCGTCGAGGTCGCGGGTGCGCACCGCCTCCAGCACACCGGCCGGCGAGGCGGCCGTTTCGGTGCTGTAGCCCTCGCCCTTGAGCAGCAGGCAGAGGGCTTCCCGCACATCCGCCTGGTCATCCGCCACCAGCAGGCGGGCGGGATGGGAGGGGATGTCCAAGGGCTGGCGTTTGGCGGCTGTGGTCATGGCGTTCACGCTTCAACTGCCGCGAGTACGCCGAAGACCTGGAGTTCGGCCAGAACTTCGGGGGCTACCGGCTGCTCGGCTACCCCACTTGGAAGCCGCTGGCTTCGAGCTGCTGTTCCTCGAAATCCTTGGTCTCGGCGTCCTCTTCCTCGACAATGCGGCCGTCGAACAGGTGGATCGTGCGCGTGGCGTAGCGAGCATAGCGCGGGTCATGGGTGACCATGCAGATGGTGGCGCCCTCGTCGTGCAGCTCGCCGAGGAGTTCCATCACCGCTTCGCTGTTCTTCGAGTCGAGATTGCCGGTGGGCTCGTCCGCCAGCAGGATAGAGGGCTTGCCGGCTACCGCCCGAGCCACCGCCACGCGCTGCTGCTGACCGCCGGAAAGCTGTGACGGGTAGTGCTTCACCCGGTGCGCCATCTCCACCCGCTCGAGGGCTTCGATCACTCGCGTCTTGCGCTCCGCCGACGGCATGCCGCGGTAGGTCAGCGGCAACTCGACGTTCTCGTACACCGTCAGGTCGCCGATCAGGTTGAAGGCCTGGAAGATAAAGCCGATCTCTTGGTTGCGGATCTTGGCGCGGTCCGAGAAGGAGAGGTTCGCCACCTCCTTCTGGTTGAGCCGGTATTGGCCGCTGGTGGGGGTGTCCAACAGGCCCAGGATGGAGAGCAGGGTGGACTTGCCGCAGCCGGACGGGCCGGCGATGGACAGGTACTCGCCGCGCTCGATGGCGAGGTGGATACCGGCCAGGGCATGGGTCTCCACCTCGTCCGTGTAGAAGACCTTGGTGACGTCCGTCAGTTGGATCAGGGATTCGTGTTCGGCGTTCATAGAAAGAAATCTCCTCGCATTAGTCGTGCAGATCTTGTTGAGGCGGCTCGTCGCCTCGAATCCTCCAGATCACTCAACCGAGCCGAAGGCTCGCCGGCGAAGCCGGGGACGGGGGTGAGCCGCGAAGAAAATGCAGTTCTTCGCGACTCGGGGGGCGCCGAGCCCCCCTGAAACGGAGTAGCAGGCCGCTGGAAAATTTGCATCGTCATTCTTCTGGCGGCCTGCTACCTGAGCCGGATGCGGTCCGCCCCTTCCCACTCGGAAGGGTCCGACAAGATCACCCGGTCGCCCTCTTCCAGGCCCGAGACCACTTCGACGGTGTTGACCGAGGTGCGGCCGAGCTGCACCGTGACGGCCACCGCTTCGCGCCCGTCGTCGATCATCTTGTAGAGCTGAATGGTCGAGTCGCGTTGGCCGCGGGTGGGCCGGCCGACGTAGAGCACGTCCTCCAACCGTTCGATCTCGATGGTGCCGTCGACGGACAAGTCCGGGCGGGCGCCGTTCGGTAGATCCTCGGTGAAGGCGACATCGACCAGCACGTAGCCGTCCTGCACCGCCGGGTCGATGCGGGTGACCTCACCGGCGGCCTTGCCGTTGCGGGTGTCGACCACCACCGTTTGGCTGACGGCAACGTCCTTCGCCTGGGTTTCGGGAATGCGCAGTTCAGCCTTCAGGGTGTCTGGCTGGGCGACCCGGGCCAGAAGTTCGCCCGGGGTGACCCGCTGGCCCACCTCCAGCGGGAGCTCCTGCAGCACGCCGTCGAGGCCGGCGGTCACCTTCAGGGCATCGAGCTGCTTGCGCCGCAACTGGAAGAGGGAGCGGAGCTGGTCGACCTTGGCCTGTTCCGAGGCGATCTGCGCGTCGTTCGACTGGGAGATTTTCTCCAGGCGCTGCTGCTCGATCTCGTGCCGCTTGCTGAGCTGCTGGTTCTGGAGACGCGAGCGCTTCAAATTGATGTCCGGAATGAGGCCCGCCTCGAACAGCTCTTCGTCCGCTTCCTTCTGCAGCTTTGCCGCCCCCAGATCCGCCTCGACGGCGTAGACCTTGGCCTCCTGGTCGAGGAGCTGACTGGCCAGCCGAGCCCGCAAGTTGGTGAGTTGGGCTTCCGCTTCGCGCAGCCGCAGTTCTGCGTCCAGAGCTTCCTGCTCGAGTTCCGGGTTGGTCATTTCGAGGAGCACCGTGGTCGATTGCACCTCGCTGCCCGGCCGCACCAGGATCCTTTCGACGCTGCCTTCCCGGAGGGCCGGAATCCATCGGATGTTCTCCGGCACCAGGGTGCCCGGCCCGCGGACTTCGCGCACGAAGGTGCCGCGCTGGACGGTTTCGTCCCACACGGACTCCTTCTCCACCACCCGGGCGGCGGGTTCGAGGTTGGCGACCGCCGCGCTGACGGCGAGCAGCACAATGAGCGCTGCGCCGATCAAGGCGTAGCGCCGGATCTTTTTCTTGCGAAGGATCGAAGGGTCCCTGGGTTGATCCATTGTCATCGTCCGTAGCCTCCACTGCGCTGAAAAGCACGGCGCGTGCCAGCACCGCCGGCGCGTCGCGGACTCAGGAGAACCGGGGAGATTTGCGCCGCGATGGCGACTCGTCCGCCCCCTCGGTGGTCGCTTTCGGGACGGATCGTCCCAAAAGCGGACACTCTTCGGATCGGCTCGATGCAGCGCAAACGCTTGCAACGGCGTCGTCTAGTCGGTCCCCATGCGATCTCCATGAATTCAGCTTATGTATCTTAGTCGATTTTTTGATGCACGTCCTCTGACAGGGGAAGAGGGAATGGCGTAGCAGGGAAAAACAGCGAGCAGAGCGTCTGAAACCGTAGGCGAAGCCCTTTCAGCCATCTGCTAGCCTGCACCCAATGTCCGTTGAAGAACATCGCAGAGAGGGCGCGGACGACCTCGGCTTCCTGGGCGTCACGGTCACCAGCAGCCGGGGGGAGTCGGACGACGTCAGCGGTGCCCTGCTCCGCCGGAAGATCGGAGGCGCCGGCTATCGCTGGGTGGCATCGCACCGGGTGTCCGACGACGTGCCGGCGATCCGGGAGATCACGGTCCGAGGCCTGGAGGATGAGGCGGTCGACGTGGTGGTGCTCACCGGCGGCACCGGTTTTTCGCCGGCGGACCTCACGGTGGAGGCGGTGGTGCCTCTCTTCGATCGCATCGTCGATGGTTTCGGTGAGCTGTTCCGTAGCCTGTCGTATGAGGAGATCGGCCCGGCGGCGATGCTCTCCCGGGCCTGCGCCGGTCTCGCCCGAGGCAAAGCGGTTTTCGCCTTGCCGGGTTCGCCAAAGGCGGTGGAGCTGGCCCTCGACGCGCTGATCTTGCCGGAGGTCAGCCACCTGCTCGGGCAAGCCCGACGTGTCGACAAGTAAGATCTGACATGTAAGATGAGTGGCTTTTCCACGCTAATGGAGCCCGACAAGATGACCCATTCCACGACAGTTCTTTCTCCTCCTACTCCGGTTCCGGCGGATGCGGATCCCCGCCAGGAAGGAATCCAGCGCCACGTCCGCGGCATCCTCACGGAGTTGGGCCTCGATTTGAGCGATCCCAATCTGCGCGAGACCGATCGACGGGTGGCCAAGATGTACCTGGAGATGTTCCAGGGCCTCGACGAGGGAGCGGAGCCGAAGGTCACGACTTTCCCGAACGAAGAGGGCTACAGCCACATGGTGATGGAACGGGACATCCCGTTCTACTCGATGTGCGCCCACCATCTGGTGCCCTTCTACGGCCATGCCCACATAGCCTACATACCGGAAGACCGCATTATCGGCTTATCGAAGTTCAGCCGGATTCTGGAGTTCTACGCCAAGCGGCCGCAGCTTCAGGAGCGCTTGACCGAGCAGGTGGTCAACTACCTCGACGAGACGCTGTCGCCGAAAGGCGCGATGGTGGTGATTGAGGCGCGCCACCTCTGTGTCGAGATGCGCGGGGTCAAGAAACCCGGCTGCCTGACCACCACCTCGGCTCTGCGTGGCTGTTTCCATGACCGTCCGGTGCGGGAAGAGTTTCTCGACCTGTTGAAAAGGTGACCCGATGAGCGCCTTGAAGAGATTTCTTGGCATCGCGGGCGTCACCGCGGCCGCCCTCGCCGTTTTCGCCTGTAGCACCAACACCACCGGCCGCGACGGCGATCGGTTGATCAACCCACTGCTCGGACCCTCCTATTCGAGCTGGTTGGTCGGTCCCATCGCCCGCATGGCGACGCCGGAGGAGATCGACCAATTCGCCGCCCTCACTAACGACGCGGCGGCCGAGGCCTTCGTGGAAGGCTTTTGGGAGCAACGCGATCCGAGACCGTTGCGACCGGACAATCCGCTGCGCGAGCGGTTCGAAGAGCGCGCCGACGAGGCGGACCAGAAATTCAGCGAGGCCGGCGTCTCCGGTCGACGCACCGCCCGCGGCACCATCTGGATCCTGTTCGGCGAGCCCGGCGAGACGGACTACGAGATTCCCATCGACCACCGCGACCCCCCGGTCGAGGTGTGGGAATACGACAAGCAGGCGGAAACGGGCCTCGACGGCTCCCGTCCGGCGCCCATCTACCGCTTCATCAAGCGCGGCGAAGTGACCGAGCTCTACATCCCTCGCAACCGCCTCGACGAGCGGCGCGGGGTGTTGGACATTGACCGTAACTAGCAGGCGCGCTGAGAGAGCCTCGCCGAGGGTCTCCGCCCGCCTGCTCGCTTTGCCATTTAAGGGGCTAGGTGCCCCCTCGCCCGAAGAAGCTTGTGCTGCTTCGGGCTCACCCCGTCCACGGCGGCGAGCGGGGGCGCCCAGCCCGCCGCCTCGCCCTCGGGCAAACTGGCCTGTGGTGGACACTCGGACACCGGAGGCGATTTGAGCAATCTACGAGCGGTACTTGCCGGTAGCGGAATTTCCGTGCCGGAGCGGGTGATCGACAATCACGCCCTGGCGCGGGTGATGGAGACCAGCGACGAGTGGATCCAGGAGCGCAGCGGCATTGTCGAACGGCGCTATGCCGAGGCCGGTGTCGCCTCCTCGGACCTTGGCACGGCGGCGGCGCGGGCGGCCCTCGAAGACGCTTCCATCGCAGCGGACGAGGTCGACTACATCGTGTGCGCCACCATGACGCCGGACCACTACTTCCCCGGCGCCGGCACGATCATCCAGCAGAAACTCGGCATCCGGCCCGTCCCGGCCCTCGACATCCGGCAGCAGTGCGCCGGCTTCGCCTACGGCCTCCAGATGGTCGATGCGCTGATCCGGTCCGGGGCGGCGCGCACGGTGCTGCTGGTGGGAACGGATGTCCACACGGTGCTGATGCCGTTCTCCGAACGCACCTGGGACGTACTCGAAGGGCGTTCGTCGGAGCCTCTGTCGCCGGAGGAGCGCACCGCAAACTCCACCCATCGGCATCTGCTGGTGCTGTTCGGGGACGGCGCCGGAGCGATGGTCTTCCGCGCCGAAGAGAACACCGAGCGCGGCATTCTCGGCTGTGCTCTCTACGGCGACGGTGACCACAAAGACATCCTCTTCGTGCCGGGCTTGGGGTCTGCCCGACGGCCCTTCGTGACACCGGAGATGATCGCCCGGGACGAAACGATTCCGATCATGGACGGCCGCAAAGTCTTCCGCCTGGCGGTCACCCGGATGCCGGAGGCCACCCGGCAGATGCTCGACGGATTCGGCTGGACCACCGACGATCTCGACCTGCTGGTGATGCACCAGGCCAATCTGCGCATCAACGAGGCGGCTCAGAAGGCCCTCGGCCTGCCGGACGAGAAGGTCCACAACAACATCCAGAAGTACGGCAACACCACCTCCGCCACCCTGCCCCTTTGCTTCGACGACGCCCGCCGCCTGGGCAAGGCGCCGGCCGGTTCGCTGGTGGCCTTTGCGGCCTTGGGCGCCGGCCTCCACTGGGGTTCGGTGTTGCTACGCCTCTAAACACAATTTCTGTGCGCATCGTCTTTCGGTCTAAAATAGTGAAAACCGTCTATGAGTCCGATGAGTTCGGATTCGGTCGGTGGAATGGTGGTTTCGTCGGGCGGCTCGCAAGACCCCGTCCGCACCGCTCCAGCGGCAAATCCCCAGGTCGGGCTTCGGGAAGGACGCGGCTGGAGAGCTGAACCAATCGATTCTGCTGCGTTTCACGCTATGAGCATCGGAAGCCCAGATTCATGACCCGAACTCAGCGCCGCCGCTATGTCCCTGCCGTGGGACCCCGCCTCAAGAAGCTGCTGTTCGTGGTGTTCGGTCTGTTCGCCCTATTGGCCGTCAATTCGGTCTATCTGCTGAGCGTGCGGGCCCTGGAGGCTTCGACCGGCGAGACCTACCAGAACTGGTTTTACCTGATCATGTTCCTGGCGCACCTGCTGCTGGGGGCGGCGATCGTCGTGCCGGTGGTGGTGTTCGGCCTGGTTCACATGAAGAACGCCCACAACCGGCCCAACCGCCGGGCGGTGAAGGTGGGCTACGGGCTGTTCGCCACGGCGCTGCTGCTGTTGATCACGGGCATCGTCCTGACCCGCCTCGAAGGGGTGATCGTGGTGAAGGATCCGGCGGTGCGCTCCGTCGCCTATTGGCTCCACGTGATCAGTCCGCTGGTGGCGGTGTGGCTGTTCGTGCTGCACCGGCTGGCCGGCAAGCGGATTCGCTGGAAGGTCGGTCTGCGCTGGGCGGCGGTGGCCGGCGTCTTCGCGGTGGTGATGGTGATCCTGCAGGCGCAGGATCCCCGCAAGTGGAACACCGAGGGGCCGGAATCCGGCGAGCAGTATTTCTTCCCGTCGCTGTCGCGTACCGCGACCGGTGAGTTCATTCCCGAGCGGGTGCTGTCGAATGACGCCTACTGCCAGGAATGCCACGGCGATATCCATGCGTCCTGGTCGAACAGCGTGCACAAGTTCAGCTCCTTCAACAATCCGCCGTACCTGTTTTCGGTGCGCGAGACCCGCGAAGTGAACCTGCGCGGCGCGCGCTTCTGCGCCGGCTGCCACGACCCGGTGGTGTTCTTCACCGGCAAGTTCGACGACCCGAACTTCGACGACGTCAACGATCCGGCCGGCCAGGCGGGCATCACCTGCACCGCCTGCCACGCCATTACCCACCTGAACAGCGTGCGCGGCAACGCCGACTACACCATCGAGGAGCCGCTGCATTATCCGTTTGCCTTCAGCGAAAACCGAGCCCTGGCCTGGACCAACCGACAACTGGTCAAGGCCAAGCCGGAACTGCACAAGAAGACCTTCTTGAAGCCGCTCCACAAGACGCCGGAATTCTGCGCTTCGTGCCATAAGGTGCACCTGCCGGAGGAGCTCAATCGTTACAAGTGGCTGCGCGGCCAGAATCACTACGACGCCTTCCTGCTCTCCGGCGTCTCCGGTCACGGCATCACCAGCTTCTACTATCCGCCGAAGGCCGAAACCGGCTGCAACAACTGTCATATGCAGGCCGTGGAATCCGACGACTTCGGGGCCTATGACATCGACGGCTCCGGCCTGCTGCAGGTCCACGATCACCAGTTCCCCTCCGCCAATACGGCGATCCCGTATCTCTTGGGGCTACCCGAAGAGGTGATCGATGCCCACCGCGAGTTCAACGAAGGGGTGATGCGGGTGGATCTCTTCGGGGTCAAGGAAGGCGGCGCCGTGGACGGTGAGCTGACGGCCCCGCTGCGGCCGGAGGTGCCGGCGCTGGTGCCCGGCGAGCGCTACCTGCTGGAAGTGGTGATCCGCACCGTCAAGATGGGGCACCTCTTCACCCAGGGCACGGCGGACTCGAACGAGGTGTGGCTGGCGGTCAAGGCCACCAGCGGCGGCCGCCAAGTAGGGGTGAGCGGCGCGCGGGACGAAGAGGGCCGGGTGGATCCGTGGTCGCACTTCGTCAATGTTTACATGCTCGACCGGGAGGGCAACCGCATCGACCGGCGCAACGCCCAGGACATCTTCGTGCCGCTCTACAACCATCAGATTCCGCCGGGCGCGGCAGACGTCATTCACTACGCCCTGGAGGTTCCGAGAGGGCTGACGGCGCCGCTGGAGGTGGAGGTGGAACTCCTCTACCGGAAGTTCGACACCACCTATATGCAGTACATCTACGGTCCGGAGCGCAAGAACGACCTGCCGATCATGGAGTTGGCGACGGACCGGGTGGTGTTTCCCATCGCCGGCATTGCCGGGGGGGTGGACAATCCCCCCAGCCCGATCGCCCTCGGATGGCAGCGCTGGAACGATTACGGCATCGGCCTGTTGCGCAAGGGCGGCAAATCGAGCGGCGAACTGCGGCAAGCGGAAGAGGCCTTCCGCCGGGTGGAGGAGCTGGGGCGCCCGGATGGCCCGCTCAATCTGGCGCGGGTGTACCTGGCCCAGGGCACCGTGCGGGACCGCGCCATCGAGGCGCTGACCCGCGCCGCGGAATTCGACCCGCCGGCGCCAAGCTGGTCCGTCGCCTGGTTCACCGGCCTGGTCAATAAGCAGAACGGCTTCCTGGACGAAGCCATCACAGCCTTCCGCAGCATCATCGACGCGGACACCGAGGAGACCCGCGAGCGCGGCTTCGACTTCAGCAAGGACTACCGCTTGCTCAACGAGCTGGGGCAGACTTTAGTCGAGCGCTCGCGCCAAGAGCGCGGAGCTCGCCGCCAAGTCGCCCGCAACGCTCTGCTGGAAGAGGCGGTGAGCGTATTTCAGCAGGCCCTGGTACTCGACCCGGAGAACGTCACCGCCCACTACAATCTGCACTTGGCACTCCGCCAACTCGACCGCGCCGATGAGGCGACGGTGCACTTCGAGGCGTACCAGAAGTACCGGCCGGACGACAACGCCCGCGACCGGGCCATCGCCATCGCTCGGGCCAGGGACCCGGCGGCGGACCACGCCGCCGATGCGATTGTGATCTACGACCTCCAACGGGAAGACGAAGACCCTGCCGCCCGGACCGCCGAGGGCGACTCCGATGACGGTCTCGGGGAGGTACCGGCCTCGTGACCCAGACCATCGAACGCCAGCTCGAAAAGCTGGTGATCTTTCAGGAGCGCCTCGAGAAAGAGCGCGCCAAGGATCCGGACCGGCCGCTGATCGAACTCCTCGAAACGCAGTACGTCCGGCTGCGAGGTGAACTGGCCGATGTCATGGACGTCACCGAAGAAGCGGCCGAAGCGCGTATTCGAAGGGAACGCTTCGGGCCTGCGCCGGGTGACGAGGACTGGGTACCGGAGGACGACGCGGTGATCGGTCGCGCCTTCCGCGGCTCGCTGCTGGTGCTGGTGGCGGTGGGGGTGCTGGCGCTGGTCTTTTTCTTGTTCAGCCGCCGGACGGTGGAGGCGCCCCCGACGCAGGCGATCGCCGACGCGGCGCCGGTGGTGCTGGAGGATGTCCCCGCGCCGGAGCGGCCGGTGGTCTCGTTCACCGACAGCACCGCCGAATCGGGTATCGACTACGTGCACCACAACGGAGCCTACGGCGACAAGCTGCTGCCGGAGACGATGGGCGGCGGCGGCGCCTTCACGGATCTCGACGGCGATGGCGATCCGGATCTGCTGGTGGTCGACGGCTCCGACTGGCCGCATCGGTCCGCCAAGGGCAATCGCGGCGGCGCCATCCTGTACGAGAACGACGGCAGCGGTTCCTTCCGCCGCACCGCCGAAGGCCTGGGGGCGCCCCTCTACGGCCAGGGCGTGGTGGTGGGGGACTACGACAACGACGGCCGCACCGACATCTTCTTGACCGCCGTGGGCGCCAACCGGCTGCTCCGAAACACCGGCGCCGGCTTCGAGGATGTCACCGCCCGCGCCGGAGTGGGCGGCGGCGAGGACACCTGGAGCACCGCCGCGGCCTTCGTCGACGTCGACAACGACGGCGACCTCGATCTGTTCGTCGGCAACTACGTCGAGTGGTCGAAGGAGATCGACTTCGAGGTGGACTACCGCCTCACCGGCCTCGGCCGCGCCTACGGTCCGCCGGCCAATTACCAGGGCACCTACTCGTACCTCTACCGCAACGAGGGCGACGGCAGCTTCAGGGACATCTCGGCGGAGAGCGGGATTCAGGTGAACAATCCGGTGACCGGCGCGCCTTCCGCCAAGGTGCTCGGGGTGGCGCCGGTGGATGTCGACGCGGACGGTTGGATCGACCTGCTGGTCGCCAACGACACGGTGGGCAATTTCTTCTTCCGCAACCAGGGGGATGGCACCTTCAGCGAAGAGGGCTCCGCCGCCGGGGTGGCCTACGATCGCATGGGGAGCGCCACCGGCGCCATGGGTATCGACTCCGGCGACTTCCGGAACGACGGCGAGCTGGGCTTCGTCATCGGCAATTTCGCCAACGAGATGACCTCGCTGTTCGTTTCCCAGGGCGATCCCGGCCTGTTCGCCGACGAGGCGATCGGTACGGGTATCGGCGCTTCGAGCCGGACGGCCCTCACCTTCGGCCTGTTCTGGTTCGACTACGACCTCGACGGCCGTCTCGATTTGCTCCAGACCAACGGTCACCTGGAGGAGGACATCGCCAGCGTCGATTCCAGCCAAAACTACCGGCAAGCGGCGCAGCTCTTCTGGAACGCCGGACCGGAACAGCGACAGTCCTTCGTGCCGGTACCGGCGGAGGAGCTGGGAGACTTCGCCCAGCCGATCGTCGGCCGGGGCTCCGCCTTCGCCGACCTCGAGGGCGACGGGGATCTCGACGTAGTGCTTTTCCAGGTCGCCGGTCCGCCGCTTCTGCTGCGCAACGAGCAGGGCACCGGTCACCATTTCCTCCGCGTGCGGTTGCAGGGGGATCCGGCGGCCGGATCGTCACGCGACGCCTACGGTGCCTGGATCGAGCTGGAGGCCGGCGGAGTCTTGCAGCGCCGCCAGGTGATGCCCACCAAAAGCTACCTGTCGCAGTCCGAGCGGGTGGTGACCTTTGGCCTGGGAGCGGTGGATCGTGTGGACTCCCTGACCGTTCGCTGGCCCGGTGGCGGAGTGCAGGAACTTGGGCCTGTCGAGGAGGTCGACGGCACCCTTACGGTGCATCAGTCAGCCTTGTCTCCGTAAGCCTCGGGGCCGATGCGTCAAGAGGCCCCTACTTCCAATACCTCCTGATTTCGTAGACTAAGCAGTCAGTGATTCCATCTCTGACTGCTCCGAGCCTAAAAGGCGAGGCGGTGCCGCAGGCGCCGGGGATGGGGTGAGCCCGAAACGTCTTTTCGGGCGAGGGGGCGCCTGAGCCCCCTCGGATAGAGCTTGCAGGGCAGCTGAAACGATAAAGCGAAGCTTGATTCAGCCAACTGCTAGCGCTTCACGATATTCAAGGGGGAACTTGCGATGAAAGAGTTCACGCTACGCATTGCGTTGGGGGCGGTGGCTGCTCTCATGTTCGCTCCAGGGTTGGCAACGGCGGCCGTGGGGGCCCTACAAACCATCAGCAGCGGCGGCAAGGAAGCGTCGATCGTCGGCGATCGAAATCTGTCCTTCGACTTCGGTATGGATCTTGACGCGCACGCTCGCTTCTGTACCGAGGGCACGATGGATGAAATGGATTGCTCGCCGCCGGTCGGTGGATTGGATCACGCCGCCGCCGGCACCGGCTTGCGCAACTCCGGCTTCGGCACGGTGAGTTTGCGCGGCGTCCCGTCCGATGCCAAAGCCGTCCTGGCGCGTGTGTTCTGGGGACGTATTCTCCACCGCGACGACGATCCGGAGGCGGACAAGAACATCTATTTCGAGTTCGACGGCCACAAGCTCAAAGGTCGCCTATTGGGAACCACCGATTCGCCCTGCTGGGACGAAGCGAATACCTTCGCCGCTTACGCGGCAGCGGTGCCCCTGCGGCTTCTCCGGCCCGATCTCAACGGCGACTACGGCATTGCCTTGTTTGGCTCCGAGACGACGAACGGAGGTGCCCTTTTCGGAACCGAGTACCTCCCGCCACTCGATGAAGGGGCGAGCCTGGTGCTGATCTACAGCGATCCCAGCGTGTCCACCAAGTCCCGGGTGTACCTGCACACGGGACCGGAGAGACTGGTGGGCCGGCTCATTCTCGATCAGGAACTCGATCCACCCTTGCAGGGTACTCTCGGCTTCTTTCGCCACACGCGCATCGGCGGCGATGGCCAGCGAATGGTGCCGCACGAGGCGGTACGGCCCTACGGTACGTGGATTGGCAATCGAGAGCGGCAGATCGCCCTCCGAGGACCGCTCTCGAAGATCGATGCGACGACCGACTGGAACGGCGACGACGGCAATCCCCAAAACGCCATGTGGGACACTCAGAGCAACTACTGGCCGAGCGCTCTGACGCCGGAACTGGCTCCCGGTGCTCTCGCCTACCGACTGGAATACTGGGCGATCTTTCCGCCGGCCCAGCCGGAGCCGCTCGACAGTGCGAACGGCGGCCGCACCGCCCAGCCGATGGCGGCGCCCCAGACCTACTGGGTGGACTGCGTGGCGGTGGTGGCGCACGTTCTCACCGCCGGCTAGCAGATTGCTGAAAAAGGGCTTCGCCCGATGTTCTCAGCGGCTCTGCTAGCTACTTCGTCTTAGGGGGGCTGCGCGCCCCCCTCGCCCGAAACGCAAGGCATTTGCGGGCGCACCCCCAGCTTCGGCGGCTTGCGCCGCCGCTTCGCCCTGCGGGCTCGGAGCGAGTTTCTCGACACCATGCTGGCCGAAAAGGTCGGGCTAGGGGATCTTGGCAGCGTTTGCCCACCAGCCGCTGTCGAGGTCTTCGAGGACGACGGCGACGGAGCCGGTGGTGAAGGAGTCCGGTAGGTCGAAGCTCCAGGGGCCTTCGGGATCGGAGCTGACTTGGCGGTGGAAGAGGATCTCCGAGGTGCCCGAGCCCAGAGGGTGTGGTGGCGCGACCCAGCGGGCCGCGGAGAGTCGTAAATTGCTGCCGCGCGGAGGCCCGGTGCCTTCCGTCAAGGTCATCACCCACCGGTGGCCGTCGCGGGTGAGTTGAACTCCACCCGCCTCGGCGCCAGCTCTCAGAGTTCGGCGCAGCCGTCCTTCGGTTACCGGTGCCGGGCTGCCGGAGCGCACCCAGCGCGGCCCTTTGATCGCCCCTCCGCGCGCTCGGCCGCGGAAGTCCACGGTCACCGGCAGGATTCGGCCGGTCGCCGGGCCCGCAACCTGATAGGTCACCCGCAGGCGATCCTCGAGTTTGCGCAGCGCGTCGTCGAAGGCCGGTGCCACCCGCACCAGCCGGCCGCCGGTGGCTTCGGCCAGCGTGGCGAGCGGCGCCGTCGGTGCCACCAGCGAGCCCGACAGGTGAGGGAATCGTTGCCCCAAGGACGGATCTAGGGCCAGGGCCTGGCGCAACGACCGCCGCGCCTTCTCCGCTTCGCCGCGCTTCCTCTGCACCTCCCCGAGGGCGGCTAAGGAACGGGCCTCTTCGGTGGCGAGCTTCGGCTGGCCGTAGAAGTGATAGACCGCCTTGCGGTAGGCGTCTTCGGCATCGGCGAGTTTGCCCTGGGCTTGCAGGGAGTTGCCCAGCTCGTGGAAGGCACGGGCCTTCTCGGGGTTCCAGTTGCGGTCCAAGCGGACCTCGATCGAGCGAAGCAGGCCCCAGCGTTTGTCCGGCTTTGCCGCCTCTGGGGTGAGCGCCAGGACGGTCCAGCCGTAGGCCGCTAGCAGCCGGCCGAGCTGTGCCGTGGCGGCGCCTTCTTGGGCCAGGGTCGGAAGCGTCGGAGTCTCCAGCAAATCGCCGTAGAAGTCGTCCGGCCGCAAGTCGTAACCGTCGCTCACCAGCAGGAGTGCGCGCCGGGCGGTCGGCGGAGGTGCCTCCACCAAAGTGAGCAGCATCAGATCCCGCCGCCGTTCGATTTCCGCTTGCTCCTCAGCGATCACCGCCGGCATGCTCGCCGCATCGAAGGCCTCCTCGGCCAGGGCGGCCAGGAGCTCACCGCGCAGATCGGCGATCGCCTGGCGGCTTTCAGGTTCGAAGGCGAGGGCGGCGAGACGGTTGCGCAGCGCTTGCGGGTCGCGGGTGCTCAGCACGGTACGGGCAGCGAATTCGTTCGCCACCATCAATTGGACGGTACCGAGATCGGTCAGAGTCTCCGCCCGGCTATTCAACAGGTCCGCCGCCCAGCGCAGGGTCGACGGTCGGGTGAGGCGGCGGTCGAAGTACACCACCAGGGTCCAGGGTTCGTCGCGGTCGATGGCGAGGACCGGCCGGGACTGTCCGTCATGGCGGACGGTGATGTCCCGAGCCTCGATCGACTGCGGGGCGGACACCACCAGGTCGATCGCGGTGATCCGTTCGTCGGCTGAAAACTCCTGCGCCGCAAGGTCTGCCGACCCGGAGAGCGTCAGCACGATCAGGATCGGCCAGGCCCAGGCGTGGCGAGAGCGCGGCAGCGGGGGGAGGCGAGAGCGGTCCACATCTTCCAAACGGAGCAAGGCGGGTGCCAGAGAGATCGGGCGTCGATCCGGTAGGATCGCCTGCGCCATGCGAATCGTGACCTGGAATGTCAACTCCTTGAACGCCCGTCAGGACTACGTCGGCCACTATCTGGACGCCGAATCGCCGGATGTGTTGTGCATCCAAGAACTGAAAATGGAGGAGGACAAGATCCCTCGGGACTTGTTCGAGGAGCGCGGCTACCCGCACCTCGCAATCCACGGCCAGAAGAGCTGGAACGGCGTGCTGATCGCTTCGAAATCGCCGCTGGAAAATGTCGCAAAGGGTCTGCCGGAGGTGGACGACGGTCAGTCGCGGATGATCGCCGCAACGGTCGGCGGCCTTCGCCTGGTCAACCTCTATTGCCCCCAGGGGCAAAACGTTGACTCGCCGCAGTTTCCCTACAAACTAGCGTTCTTTGACGGACTGGTCCGTTGGCTCGGAGAGCACTGCGATCCGTCTCAGGACCTACTGGTGGTGGGTGACCTCAACGTCGCTCCGGCGGCGCGGGATGTGTGGTCCGAAGAGGCTTTGGCGGGCGTGCCGAGCTACCACCCGAAAGAGCATGCGCGCTGGGCACGACTGCTCGACTTCGGACTGGAGGACGTTGTCGAGCCGCGGGTCGAGGCGGGTACCTTCTCCTTTTGGGATTACCGTGGCGGCGCGTTCCGCTTCAATCAGGGCATGCGGATCGACCACATTCTGGCGACCCGATCCGCCGCCGATCGAGTGGTGGAAGCCGCCATCGAGCGGCCCTGGCGCAAGAAGGTGGAAGGCCTGACGGCCTCCGATCATGCTCCCGTGAGCGTCACCCTGGACTGATCTCCCAAGGTTCGAGTAGGTGCACGCTCAACCGGTGACGCGGCTGATCCAGTCACCGAGGCGTGGAGCGACGCGCCGGGTCCAGGCGTAGAAACGCATCATCGGCGGCAGGACCACTTCGCTCTTGTTGCCCGCGATCGCCCGCAGGGTCGCCCGGGCGACCTCATCGGCGGACAGCCGGCGCACCGTCAGCCGGGCAAGGCGGGGAAGATCTTCGTCCGGATCGAGATCGGCTTTCTCGATGAACGGGGTTTCGACCAGACCCGGGCAGATCCAGCTCACCCCCACGCCGCGCTCTAGTACTTCCAGCCGCAGAGTCGCCAAGTAGGCGTTCGACGCCGCCTTCGAGGCGCAGTAGGCCGAGGCCATCCGGTGGGGGATCAAGGCGGCGGACGAGGTCACGCCGACGACGTGGGCCGGCGCCGCGGCCAACAGGTGCGGCAGGGCATGGCGGACGGTGCGGGTCATTCCCACGTAGTTGATGCCGATAGTGGTGTCCACATGTTCGGGCGGCTGCTCCGCCACCGGGGCGTAGCGTCCGAGGCCGGCGTTGGCGATCACGATCTGCAATGCCCCGAAGGCCTCGACGGTGCGCTCGACGGCGGCCGCCATCTGCTCCTCCGACCGCACGTCAGTGGCGATCGCCAGCCCTTCGCCACCCGCCGCCGCAAGCTCCTCGGCCAGCTCTTCCAGCGGCTCGACGGAGCGGGCCAACAGAGCCACCCGGCAGCCGCGGTCGGCCAATGCGAGAGCGATGGCGCGGCCGATTCCGGAGGAGGCGCCGGTCACCAGGCAGGCCATTCCGCGGGAAATCTTCATCGTCTGATCCTCATGGAGAAGTTCCTTCGTGAACCGTTTGTGGCGCCTCGTCGTCCGCCGTCGCCAGGGGGACCGTCGCCACCCCCAGGTCACCGGCGGCGGCGAGCAGCGAGGGGTCGGCGGAGGCGAGAGTGCGGCCCTCCAGCGAGGCGATGGCGAGGTGCAGGCTGCCCGACGGCGTGGGGGCTCCGAAACCACGGCCGGCCCACTCCCGGGCCAGTCGGTAGTGCGATCGCCCAACCGCCACGCGGGTGAACAGGCCGTCCTCCAGGTGGCCGAGAAACACCGCCTGGATGCGCCGCGCATCGTCGAGGGCGAGTTCCGCCCGTTCGACCTTGGCGGACAGGGCGCTGAACAGCTCCAGCTCCGAGAGGTCGCTCACCGCCGGTGCCGGGGCGGCCCGCAGCATACTCTCGGCGGGTTCGCTGTGGGCCTCCGGCGTGTAGTAGGCGGCGAGCACGCTGCTGTCGAGGTAGAGCTTCATGCCGCACCTCGGTGGATCGCCAAGGCGGGAAAGCACCGTCGCGGGCGGCGCGGTCGAGGGCGGTTCAAGGGTAGTGACTCCCGCCCCGTGCCTCGACGATCTGTTCCCTCAAGGGGCGCCCGGCGATGCGCAAGGAAGACCGAAAGTCAGCGAGAGAGGGCAAGCGTTCGGCCGACGGGTCCGGCGGCACCAGCTTCGCCACCGGCGTGCCGTGGCGCAGCAGGACGATCTCCTCACCGGCCTGGGCACGGTTCACCAGGGCGCGAAAGCCCTGGCGGGCTTCTTTGACGTTGATGCTCTGTGGCTTCGCGGGGCTCATCTCGACGGCAGTCGCTTTGTGTACGCGATAAGTGTACGCTCGATGCGAGGACCTGTCAATCCCACCGACTCAACGGATCCGAGCCGTGCGAATGGGTTGGCCGAAAGTTCTAGGGCAGGCGCATCGTCAAGTCGAGGATTCGCTTCTCGATGCCGCGAAACAGTTCCTCGGTGCGCTGGCGCCACTCCGTGGGGGTGAAGCGATCCGGCGGTGCGCTGACCTGCACCAGTCCTTTGCCGCCGAAGGTGTAGACCTTGATCCGCAGGTCGCCGCGGATGAGCGCCCAGCGGTCCGTCACCTCGACCCGCGGGTCGAAGGGCCGCCCGGCCAGCTGGAGGCTGTCGATCACCGCGGAAAGGAGCACCGGATCGGCCGCATCGTAAGGCGTCTCGAAGGTCGTCGAGTCGTTGTAATACTCCGCCGGTACCCGGTAGCGGTCCACATTCAGCAGTTCTTGATAGCGGCGGTCCGCCACCAGCGACTGGAAATTAGGCTCGGTTCGGGCTCGCAGACGGGCCACTTCGTCGAGATCGATCGCCTGGCGTAGGTGCTGGAGGGCCAGGGCGGCGTAGCCGGCGAGGGCGTAGTTGGTGGCGACCAGGTACTGCGCATCGGCGGAGCGCGGGTTGGCCGCCAAATGGTGTCCGAAGCGCTCTGAAGCGGGCTTCAGCTTGCCGAGGAGCAGCTCCACGGCGCCGATGTTCAAGTCATTGTCCGGCGCCTTGGGGTCGATCGCTTCCGCTCGTTGAAAACTCTCGAGGGCCGCCTCGTAGCGCTCTTCGGCGATATCCAGGGCGGCACGGTTGAGCCAACCTCGACGCTGCTGGGGATCGAGCGCGAGTGCCCGCTCGAGGTCCTGGCGGCCCTCTTCGCGCTCGCCGACCATCAATCGGGCGGTGCTGCGCAGCAGCAGCGCCTCGGCGTTCTTCGGATCCTGCGCCAGGATCGAGTCCACCAGCTCCAGGGCTTCATTGGGGCGGTTCCCGTCGACCAATTCCTGGACCTGTGCCAGGTTGGAGGCGGCGGAGGAAGCCGGTTGCGGCGCGGCGCCGGCGCCGGCCAGCGTCCAACCGGAGGCGACGACCAGAACCAGGGCGATGCGAATGCGGCAGGCGTTGGTGGGCAAAGTCATCACGACTTCACAATCTAGCCAACTCCGCTCCCTTTGCCAAGGTCTCTCGAACGCCGGGGCCGGTACAATCGCCCCATGAGCCGCGAACTGCCCACCCCCCTCGAAATCGTCCAGTCCCTGGAGCAGCGGGTGATCGGCCAGCCGGAGGCGGTTCGTGAGCTGTCCCTGGCCCTCGCCAAACACCTGGCCGGCCTCGCCACCGGCAACATCCTGATGATCGGTTCTTCCGGTACCGGCAAGACCACCCTGATGCGGGCCGTCGAGGCCTACCTGGCCGGCCGGCCGGATCTCGCCTCGCGCTCCAACCTGGTGCGCATCCACGCCAACGTCCTGTCCCAAGAGGCCGAACGCGGGCGGCCCGGCGAGGTGATCCTCTCCCGCCTGCTCGTCCGGGCCGGCGAGGTGATCGGGCGCGACGCGGGCCGCGAAGCGCTGCTCGATCGAGTGCGTCACGGCATGGTGTTCGTGGACGAAGTGGACAAGATTCGCTCGCGGGTGGGGGATCGCCCGAACGTCGCCGGTATCCGCGCCCAGGAGGCGCTCCTCACCCTGATCGAGAACGAGGCGGTGCCCTTCGACCTGCCGGCGTGGGCCGGCGGCGGCACCGAGCGCATCGATTCGTCGTCCATCCTGTTCGTCTGCGCCGGTGCCTTCGAGGGGCTCTACGATGCGGTGTACGACCGCGTCACCATTGGCGCCGACCGCGGCGCCCTGCGCTCCACCACCCGGGTCGAAGGACAAACGGTCAAAGAGGAAACCAGGTTTTCGCTGCGCGATTGGCTGCGCAACGAAGATCTCTTCGACTACGGCATGACCCCGCAGTTCTTGAGCCGCTTCGACGCGGTGGTGCTGCTCGAAGACCTGGCGCTCGAACAACTGGTGACCATTTTCCTGGAAGCGCCGGACTCCGGCTACCAGCAAAGCCGCGCCTACTTCGAGAACCGCGGCGTCGACCTCGCTCTGTCGCCCGCCGCCGTGCGCCGCATCGCCACCGTCGCCGCCGAGCGTCCCCGCCTCGGCGCCCGCGCCCTGAAGGAAGTCTTCCGACGCGTCATCCGGCGCTACGAGCTGGATCCTTCCGCCGCGCCGGATGGGCCGGAAGGGGCACTGCTGATCGATCTGGCGGAGGTGGAAGAGGCGCTGGGGAGGGGGTAGAGGGCGCGTTGATCCTTCGCCTGAGAAAGGTTCGCTCAGAGCAGCCCGGGCGCCCGCCTGGAGTCGTCAGGTTATTTGGACGAAGGCGAATAGCTCGCTGAGCTGTGTAGGCAATGTCATGATGCGACGGACTGTGGCCTGGAGGGCCATGGAGGCCCTGCCGGGACTCCGGTCAGGAGGCGTGAGCTATGTGGGATTGGATTTTGGGACTTTTGGGCCTGGACGAGGGGTCGAAGGACGATCACTCGGAGGCTGGTCCAGCGCTCGACCCAAACGGCTAGGAGCGGCTTCGGTGGCGGCTCCTGCCTAAACGTTGGTTCCAGGAAGCTGCCTAAGGTCGGCACGAAGGGCGGCGATTGCCGTGGCGAAATCTACCCTTAGGTCTTGTTGCTCGAGACCCGCAAGTGTTAGGGCTGATGCGGCTGCTTCCCTGCAAAGCCCTAGCTTTGAAGTCAGGGAGAGGGCCTTTTTCGCGCTCTCCCTGGCTAGGTCAGTTCTTCCAAGTTTGCAGTAAGTCTCGACGAGGTCGAGCAATAGCAAGCCATAGTCGATTGTCGTGCCTTTCTCGGCAAGGTCCTGACGAATTCGTTCGAGTAAAGAAGCGGCCTCGTTCAGCCGATCCTCGGCGAGTTCAACGCGCCCGAGTGCCCAATAGTAGGCCGTCTCGCCGAGAGTGCCACCGTAGATTGGGTAGCCTTCCTTTAGGCCGTCCAGGAGCCACCTCGCCCGATCCAATGCGCCTGTATCAATACTCCACAGAGCCACGAGATGCATTCCAATGAAAGTAAGCCGCACGTCCACCTTGGAATCGATCAATTCGAGCCCTGAGTAAAGATGTTGGAGCGCAGCCTCATAGTTGCCATCGGTAGCTTCGAGGTTGCCTAACTGGATTAGGATCTTGCCCGCCTCGTGCCGGTCTCCTTGTTGCTGATGAAACGAAAGCGCCTGCCGAAGGAGCCTTTCGGCCCGCCCGAAGTGCCTTAAGTCTGTCCGAAGTGAGGCTTCGAGTGAGGCTAGTTCGGCATGAACCGCGTTCCTCGATCGTGCGGCGCTGTCCCACGCCTGCTGAAAGCACCTTTCCGCCTCCCGGAAGGCTCCAGTGCATCGCTTGGAGTTGCCCAAAATGGCCAGAGTCAAAGGAAGCAAGTCGAACCTCTCGGCGTCCTTGAGCCTCCGAGCCAGGGAGACGGCCAGGCTGGCCCAATGGACTGCCTCGGCTGTATCCGAGCAGCGAGCGTCGATCGCTAGCGTCAAACAATTGCGGATGGTCTCCGAAGTCGCAGGAAAATCCTCCAGCGCCGCCCGCAATCGCTGCCGAGGCTCCAAAGCGACCAATTCGTCAATGGCGCGGCTCATGATCTACGCTTCCTCACCCGGCCGCCCCGAGCCTCTCGGGGATCGCGATCAAACTCCAAATCTCGCGCCGTTTCCCGCAGGCTCATCGCCAGGGAGCGGCGGATCTCGTCGAGGCGATCTTCCATCAGGCTTTCCAGATGACGGCCCGTCCACTGGGGTCCTTCCTCGGGAGAATCCTCCGGCACCAAGAGATCGAACTGTTCCACCAGGCGGTCGCGGGTTTCCGGAAGAACCGATTCCACCTCCATCGCCACGGCCAAGTCGAGAAAAGTCGCTCCCATCGCTCGCAAAATGCGGTCCAGCACCTTCAAGCTCGGCGTGTAGGCCCCGCGCTCGTACTCGCTGAAGCGTCCTTGGGGCACACCGGAGTCGCGTGCCAAATCCTTCTGCCGCCGCTCTCCCCGCAGTCGTCGCAGTCCCTTGCCTAAAGCACTGATTCCGGTGTCCATGGCTGAGTACCTTATAGGCACCAAGCGTAATTCGTCAAGAATGACGATACGAAAAACACGCTAGATTCATTGAATATTTGGTTTCGAGACTTGACATATCAAGCTTGTTTGATTTAAATATCAGAAATATGATATTAATAGTTAGAGTGCATCTAAGAACTGATGAATAACAGTGGATGCAGTCTAGCAAAGCGATAGAGAGGAGACACCCCATGTACCGCCCCACCCACCCCGACCTCCCAAATCCCCTTCCGGGGCCGACGGTTCTGGAGCCGGCCCGCTACTTCCAGTTCCTGTGGCAAAGCGGCCTGGCGGCGTTGCCCGGCCCCGGGGATTTCCCGGACTACCTGACGCCTGGGCGCATCCAGGAGACCCTTTCGCGCGGCTACGAGGGCCTGGTGGGGTCA
>JBCCEF010000027.1 GCA_039030395.1 Acidobacteriota bacterium | reverse complement strand
TTCGGGTTGGGGCGGTTTGCCACCGGCCGCTGCGTTGCCGAAGCTCAACGATGGCACCGCATCGCCTGCGCTTCGACGCCTTGCGGACGGAGGCAAAGCGCTCCCAACGCGACCCGCGGGAATTTCACCACGGGCTCCTAGCGCTTCCGAGGGTTGGCCTTGCGCTCCTCTGCGATGCGCTTCTTGGTGGCCGCCCAACCGCAGATAGCGCACTCGGCGAGATCGTGGAAGCGCGCCGGGCAGTACTCCCGGCCGAAGTAGATGATCTGCAGGTGGAGCTTGTTCCAGCTCTCTCGCGGAAAGACCTTTTTCAAGTCGATTTCCGTTTGGACGACGTTCTTGCCGTTGGAGAGGCCCCAGCGGGCGGCCAGGCGGTGGATGTGGGTATCCACCGGGAAGGCGGGAACGCCGAAGGCCTGAGCCATGACCACCGAGGCGGTCTTGTGGCCCACCCCCGGTAGCGCTTCGAGGGCCTCGAAGGACTGCGGCACCTCGCCACCGTGCTCTGCCACCAGAATCTCGCTCAGCCGCCGGATGCTCTTGGCCTTTTGATTCGCCAGGCCGATCTGGCGGATGAGGTGGTGAATCTCTTCCACCGCCACCCGCGCCATCGCCTCCGGCGTCGCCGCCCGAGCGAACAGATCCGGGGTTACCTCGTTGACCTTCTTGTCGGTGGTTTGGGCCGACAGGAGGACGGCGATCAGGAGGGTGTAGGCGTCCACATGATCGAGAGGAATCGGGACCTCCGGGTAGAGGTCATCGAGAATCTGGCGAATGCGCTCTGCTTTGTCGATTCGTCGCATGGATTTCACACGTACTTATATCTGTTCGTGGTGATACGCTCTGAAGCCAATTGAAGTAACTCGTATCGCCGGCTTCGGATCCCTCCGTGGACCCCTCGTCCGGCGCCTATCGTTACATACCGGTGACCGGATTTTGACCCTATTTTCGAGGCGCGACGTGCACACTGCTGTCTCGGGTGGTCGCCACCCGACATCGTCGTGATCCCGTTCGATCCGGAAACCCCTCTGGAGGACTCTTGCTCATGTTGCCAAGGATTCTGAATCGCACCGCCGGCCGGTGGGCCGCGGTCTTCGCTCTTGCGCTGGTGCTGCCGCTGGTGGCCGCGGCGCAGCCGATCATCAACGAGGTGGATGCCGACACCGCCGGGGTGGACACCGTGGAGTTCGTGGAACTGTTCGGCTCCCCGAACGCCGTGCTCGACGGCTACGTGGTCGTCTTCTACAACGGTTCGAACGATCAGTCCTACGCTGCCTACGACCTCGACGGTTTCACCCTCGACGGCGATGGCTTCTTCGTCCTCGGCAACGCCGCCGTGGCGAACGTATCCATCGTTTTCGGCAGCAACGGTTTGCAGAACGGCGCCGACGCGGTGGCGATCTACACCGGCGACGCGACGGACTTCCCCAACGGCACGCCGGTGACCGCCACCAACCTGGTGGACGCGGTGGTCTACGACACGGACGATTCCGACGATGTCGGCCTGCTCTCGGTGCTCACCCCGGGGCAGGCGCAGGTCAACGAAGCCGGCGGCGGCGACAAGGACGGCCACTCCAGCTCGCGGCTGCCCGACGGCGGCACCGCTCTCGACACCTCCACCTTCGTGCAGCAGCCGCCGACCCCCGGCGTGTCGAACATCCCCGGCCCGCCGGCGGTGGTGATCAACGAGGTCGATTCCGACACCGCCTCGACGGATACCGAGGAGTTCGTCGAGCTTCTCGGACCGGCCAACACCATGCTCGACGGCCTGGTGGTGGTGTTCTACAACGGCTCGAGCGACACCTCCTACAATGCCTTCGACCTGGACGGCTTCACCACCGACGCCGGCGGTTTCTTCGTGCTGGGCAACGCCGCTGTAGCGAGCGCTTCGATCGTCTTCCCGAACAACGGTTTGCAGAACGGCGCCGACGCGGTGGCCGTGTACGAGGGCGATGCGGCGGACTTCCCGAACGGCACGCCAGTGACCGCCTCCAATCTGGTGGACGCCCTGGTTTACGACACCAGCGACGCCGATGACGCCGGCTTGCTCTCGGTGCTCACGCCCGGCCAGGCGCAGGTCAACGAAGGCGGCGCCGGCGACAAGGACGGCCACTCCAACTCGCGAGTGCCCGATGGCGGTGCGCCCCTCGACACCTCGACCTACGTGCAGCAGGCGCCGACGCCGGGCTCCACCAATAGCCCGGTGGTCGCGCCGAACGTGGTGATCAACGAGCTGGACGCCGATCAGTCCGGCACCGACATGGGTGAGTTCGTGGAGCTCTTCGGCGCCGGCAACACCGCCTTGGACGGCTTGGTGGTGGTGTTCTTCAATGGTTCGAGCGACACCAGCTACGCGGCCTACGACCTCGACGGTTTTTCGACCAGTGCCGACGGTTTCTTCGTGCTCGGAAACCCCGGCGTGCCGAATGTCTCGATCACCTTCGGCAGCAACGGCCTGCAGAACGGTGCCGACGCGGTGGCGGTCTACGCCGGTGATGCGGCGGACTTCCCGAACGGCACCGCCGCTACTCCCACCAACCTGGTGGACGCGGTGGTCTACGGCACCGGCGATCCGGACGACGCCGGCCTGCTGGCGGCGCTGACCCCGGGCCAGCCGCAGGTGGACGAGGGCGGCAACGGCAACCAGACCGGCGACTCCAACTCGCGCCTTCCGGACGGCGGAGCGCCCTTCGACTCCGGCGCTTACGTGCAGCAGGCGCCAACGCCGGGCGAGTCCAACGTGCCTGGCCCGACGGCGGTGGTGATCAACGAGGTGGACGCCGACACGGTGTCGACGGACGTCGAGGAGTTCATCGAGCTGATCGGCCCGCCGAACGCTCCGCTGGATGGCCTGGTGGTGGTGCTCTACAACGGTTCGAGCGACACCTCCTACAACGCCTTCGATCTGGATGGATTCTCGACGGATCCGGCCGGCTTCTTCGTGCTCGGCAACGCCGCGGTGCCGAACGTCAGCTTGGTGTTCCCGAGCAACGGCCTGCAGAACGGCGCCGACGCGGTGGCCGTCTACGAGGGCGATGCGACGGACTTCCCGAACGGTACGGCGGTGACCGCCGCCAACCTGGTGGACGCGGTGGTCTACGACACCAACGACGGTGACGACGCCGGCCTTCTCGGCGTACTCACGCCGGGCCAAGGGCAGGTCAACGAGGGCGCCAACGGCAACCAGACCGGCGAGTCCAACTCGCGGGTGCCGGACGGCGGCGCGCCCTTCGATACCAGCGTCTACGTGGCCCAGGCCCCAACCCCGGGCGCCTCCAACGTGCCGCCGCAGGTGCTCGAAATCTTCGAGCTCCAGGGCAATGGCCTGGCGACGCCGTTTGCCGGCCAGACGGTCACCACCGTCGACAACGTGGTGACGGCGCTGGCCGCCGACGGCTTCTTCATCCAGACGCCGGACGCCCGGGCGGATGCCGATCCGGAGACCTCGAACGGCATCTTCGTCTTCACTTCGGCGCCGCCGACGGTGGTGGTGGGCGATCGGGTGGATGTCACCGGTGAGGTGACCGAGTTCTTCGACTTCACCGAGATCACCGCCCCGTCCGTCACCGTCACCGCTGCCGGCGATCCGCTGCCGGCGATTTCGGTGCTCGACGGTACGACCCCGTCGCCCACGCCGCCGGTGCCGGTCACCGAACTGGAGCGGTTCGAAGGCATGCTGGTGTCCGTCACCGGCGGCCGGGTGAGCGGCCCCAACCAGAGCTTCGGTCCGGATCCGCTGGCCGAGGTCCACATCGTGGCCGGTCCGAACCGGGCCTTCCGCGAGCCGGGCATCGAGTTCCCGGGGCTACCGGGGCTGCCCGTGTGGGACGGCAATCCGGAGGTCTTCGAACTCGATCCGGACCGCCTGGGTTTGCCCAACGCGGCGATTCCCGCCGGCTCCACCTTCGACGCCGTCGGCGTCCTGGGCTTCGAGTTCGGCGGCTACGAGATCTGGCCGACGTCTCTCACCGTCACCGAGGCGGTGATCCCGCGGGCGGTGTCGCCGCGCCAGGCCGGCGAGATGACCATCGGCTCCTTGAACATGTTCCGCCTCTTCGACGACGTGGACGATCCGGGCAGCGAGGACGACGGCGCGGTGGCCTCTACCGCCGACTACCAGCGCCGCCTCGACAAGTTGTCCCTCTACATCGTCGACGTCCTCGACTCGCCGGACATCCTGGCGGCGCAGGAAGTCGAGAAGCTCGGAGTGCTGGAGGATCTCGCCGCCAACATCCTGGCGGCGGACCCGGCGGTCTCCTACTCGGCCTACCTGGTCGAGGGCAACGACGTTGGCGGCATCGACGTCGGCTTCCTGGTGCGCGACACGGTGGTGGTGAACGCCGTTACCCAGTTCGGCGCCGCGGAGATCCTCTCCGTCGATGGCTCGCTCTTGAACGACCGGCCGCCGCTCCTCCTGGAAGGTGACTACATCGGTGGCGGCGGAGCCTTCCCGATCGCCGTGCTGGGTCTCCACGGCCGCTCCCTGGGCGGTATCGACGACACCGGCTCGAACGGCAACCGGGTGCGCCAGAAGCGCCTGGAGCAGGCGCAGTTCGTCGCCCAGTTGGTGCAGGATCTCCAGACGGTGGATCCGAACATCCACCTGGCGGTGGTCGGCGACTTCAACGCCTTCGAGTTCACCGACGGCTATGTAGATGTCACCGGCCAGATGGCCGGCGACTTCAACCCGGCGGACAACGAGCGCTCCGGGCCGGATCTGGTCAACCCGGATCTGGTGAAGGAGACCTTCACGGTGCCGGCGGACGACCGCTACTCCTTCAACTTCCGGGGTACCGCCCAGGCCCTCGACCACGCCTTGACCTCCCAAGCCCTGGCCGCCTTGGTCACCGGCATGGAGTACGGCCGCGGCAACTCCGATGCGGCTCGGATCCTGATCGACGACCCGCTGACGGCGCTGCGCTCGTCCGATCACGACGGCTTCGTGCTGTACGTGATGGCGAGTTCCGACAGCGACTTCGACGGTATTGACGACGCCGACGACCTGTGCGCCGACACGGTGGTGCCGGAGGATGTGCCGACGCGCTTCCTGCTGCCCTGGCGCTTCGCCCTGGTGGACGCCGACGGCACCTTCGACACCTACCGTCCGGGGCACGGCGTGGGTCCGAGCCCATGGCACCCGTTCACCCTGGCGGACACCGCCGGCTGCTCTTGCGAGCAGATCATCGAGAGCGTCAACCTGCCGGCGTGGTTCGAGCGCATCCAGCGCCGCTATGGTTGTTCGCTGCCGCTGATGAAGTACTGGATCCGCCACCGCGCGAACTGAACTCGCCGGTAGGTTCCAGTCCGTAGGTCGCGACCGGGAGTCCCCCACGGGGCTTCCGGTTTTTCTTTGGGGTGACGTGCCGCTCGCTTCTCGATGCCCGGCCTTCAACCTACCCCTTCGGGTGGCTCGGTAACCCATCCGAAAGGGTGTCGATCCGGCGACTTGCCCCCCTTCATGCTCGGAGTGCCATGATCTGATTCAGCTCCCGGGAGCCTCACCGAGGCGAGCGGCACACCATCGGGACGAAGAGACCGACCGTGAAGGAGCCGGTATGGGGCGGCATGAAGTCAGTGAACAGATCGACGACCAGCGGGTCCGAGCCTTTACCCGGGCGATGCTGGAGGAGGTGCGCGCCCTCGAGGAATGGATCGCCGCCGGCGGCATCGAGTCGGGTATCCAGCGGGTGGGCTTGGAGCAGGAGATGTTCCTGATCGGCGCCGACGGTCGGCCGGCGCCCAAGGCGCTAGAGGTTCTCGAACAGGCCTCCGACGATCGCCTCACTACCGAGCTCGCCCTCTTCAACCTGGAGGCCAATCTGCCCCCGCGGCTCCTCGGCGGGAGTTTTCTGCGCTCGATCGAAACGGAACTCGACGAGGTGATGGACAAGGTCTCCCGGGCGGCCTCGGCGGTGGATGCCGATCCCCTCTTGACGGGCATTCTCCCCAGCCTGCGGATCGAGGATCTAGGCCTCCACAACATGACCCCGAAGCCGCGCTACCGGCAGCTCAACGACGCGCTGGTCAAGCTGCGCGGCGAGGCCTTCTCGGTGTTCATCCGCGGCAAAGATCTGCTGGAGTTGAAGCCCGACAACGTCATGTTCGAGTCGGCCAACACCAGCCTCCAGCTCCACCTCCAGAGCGATATCGACAACCTGCCGGCCCTCTACAACCTGGCCCAACTCGTCTCCGCGCCGATGGTGGCGGCGGCCGCCAACTCGCCGGTGGTCTTCGGGCAGCGGCTGTGGCACGAGACCCGGGTCGCCCTCTTCGAGCGCTCCGTCGACGCCCGCTCCGAGGCCGAGCGCATGCGCGGCAAACACCCGCGGGTGACCTTCGGCAGCGACTGGCTGCAGGATCCGGTAGAGCTCTTCCGCGACTCCGTCGCGCGCTTCCCGATCGTCCTGGTCGACGACGTCGAGCCGCCCGGCGAAGGTCCGCCCACCCTCGCCGCCCTCAACCTGCACGGCGGCACCGTGTGGCGCTGGAACCGGGTCTGCTACGGCGTGGCCGAAGGCGTCGCCCACGTGCGCATCGAAAACCGCGTGCTGCCGGCCGGCCCCACGGTGCTCGACGAGATGGCCAACGCCGCCCTGTTCTACGGCCTGATGCACGCCATGGCCCCCGATGCCCACTCCATTCCCGAGCGGCTGCCCTTCGACAAGGCGCACGGTAACTTCGTGCGGGCGGCGCGGGACGGGCTGGGCGCCGAGTTCGCGTGGTTCGACGAGCGGCGGG
This sequence comes from Acidobacteriota bacterium, assembly GCA_039030395.1. Classification (NCBI taxonomy): domain Bacteria; kingdom Pseudomonadati; phylum Acidobacteriota; species Acidobacteriota bacterium. Next base: position 52,693 of record JBCCEF010000027.1, on the reverse strand, counting down.
TGCGGGCCCGCGATCTCCTGCTCGAAGAGTTGATTCCCCTGGCCTCCCAAGGCCTCGCCGACCTCTCGGTGCCGAGGGAAGACATCGATCGCTACCTCGGCACCCTGGAAGAGCGCGTCCAGGCCGATCGCAACGGCGCTCGCTGGCTGCACGAGGCCTACTCCCGGCCCTCGGTGCCCACCCTCGCCATCTGCCGCGTCCTCCACCGGCACCAGGAATCCGGCGAGCCGGTCCACCGCTGGCCGGCGCCGCCGGAGCAAAAGAGCGCCTACTGCGTAGCGGACGTCATGACCCGCGACGTCTTCACCGTGCGGCCGGAAGACGTGGTCGACCTCGCCGCCGCGCTGATGACCTGGAAACACTTCCGCCACGTGCCGGTGGAGAGTTCCGACGGCCGGTTGGTGGGTCTCCTCTCCCACCGCGCCCTGCTGCTTCTCCAGGAGCGTCGCGGCGGCGAAGGCAGCGAAGCGGTCGAGGAGGTGATGGACCGCGACCCCCTCAAAGTGCCCCCGGACCTACCCCTGGGCGACGCCATCCGCCGCGTCCTCGGCTCCCTCACCGGCTGCCTCCTGGTGGTCGAAAACGACCGACTCATCGGCATCGCCACGGAGCGCGATCTGCTGCGGGCGGCGTTGAAGGTGATGGACCGGGGGGCGGCTCGCCGGTTGCGGCAGTGAGCGGCCGGGCAATCGGCTCCTCGAATCCTTTCGTCCAGCAAGTAGTCGAGATACTTGAGCGGCTGCGCCCACACCCCGAAGGGTCGGATCTTCACCGGCTTGCGCCGGCTGGAGGTCTCGGGGGTCAGAAAATCCACCCGCAGATCGCGCCCCCGCACGGCGAAGGACGTCGAAGGCTCCTCGTGGTTGAGGCTGGGCACCGCGAAGAACTTTCGTCCACTTCCTTCGGCCGAGCTTCGACGCTCTGCTGGGTCTGCTCCGGATCGAGGGCGATGGCGAGGGACGGTTCGGAACCGATGTGCACATCCTGCGTTCGCGCCATCGCTCCGGGAAACCGGACGCCCAGAGCGTTCTCATAGTTGGCGAAGGCGACGGTGCCCAGCAGCACGCCGCCGTGTCGAAACAGCCCGATATCCGCCAGCGCCGCCAGCACCCGCGCCGGCGGACGCGGCTCGCAGTGCGCCTTGCCGGCGCGGAGCATCGCTACCATCTCCTCCCGGCGTGCCCGGCTGGGGGCCGCGACGGCGCGTTGATCCTCGACCTCTTCGATCCACTGCCGCAAGACGGAGGAGTCCGCGCCCAGGTAGATCAGACGTGCATGAACGGCGGAAGGCACTCAGGAGCAAGGGGCCTGCGTTTGGTAGACGCGGAGCTGCTCTCGGGTCGCGTTCCAATCACCGCTGGGCCGCTCGCGAGCGGCCCCTACAGATCCTTTATCTTGGCTTGAAGATTTGCCGATCCGGAACCTTCGGGCTCCACTGAACGTTCGCGAGCCTGTGCCGCCCAGTCCTGCAAAGCGAGCATCTCAGCCACTCGCTCCTCCAGCCATCGGAGCCGCTCGACCGGTGTCAGTTCGAGGCCCAGCCGCAACTGGCGCTGGCGGGTGCCGGCAAAGGAATAGTCGTTCTCGCGCGGCTCAGTCATGGTTCGGGCTCGTTCGATTCTGCTTGCAAGGCTTCGAGGGCCTCGATGTCGTCGAGGTCGCGGTGCCGGCCGACGGCCTGCTTCATGGCGATCAGGTCGCGCACGCCGATCAATCGAATCGGCGTACCGCCGGCTTCCAGCGGTACGGGAGCTGAACGCGCGTAGACCGAGTCGAAGTCGAACGGTTCCTCGACGAATAGATCTACTTCGAGTGCAGACTTTTGGGGGTGCCATAGAGAGAAGACCTTCATGTTCTTCTCGTGCACCCACTGGCGGCGTTGGGTTGGGTCAGCGAATGACAGCAGCGGCACGGGAGGCCGGGGCTGCATACCCATGTTGCTGAGGACCTCCAAGGCACGTCGAAGATTCTTCTCTTCAAGCTGGACTACCAGGTCCAGATCCAGAGTGGTGCGCAAGTAGCCGTGCATCACCACCGCCACGCCGCCTACCACGAGAAATCGCACCTTCGCTTCGGCGAGATTGGTCAGTGTTTCGAGGATGCTCCGCTGCACCTCGGAAGCTTATCGGAATCGCGCGCGGCGAGGCGATCGCACCGACAACGGCGGCTTGCGTCTGCGTGCGTACTCTGACTCTTTGGGCGATCTAGTTCCCGGCCCGAAAGGCCGACCGGTACGCCCGCGGCGTCGTCCCAAGATGCCGCGCCAGGTGCTTCCTGAGGTTGGCCGCGGAGCCGAGGCCGGATTCGGTGGCGATGCGTTCGACGCTCTCGTCGGAGGATTCGAGGAGTTCGCGGGCGCGGCCGAGGCGTTGGCGGACGAGCCACTGGTGGGGGGAGAGGGAGGTGATCTCTTTGAAGCGTCGCTGGAAGGTGCGGAGCGAGTAGCCGAAGCGCCGGGCGATCTGGTGCATCGCGAAGTCTTGATCGAGGTGGGCGATCATCCAGTCGAGCACCGGGCCGAAGCTCTGGTCGCCGCAGACGCCCGCCGGGCAGTCGGCGTACTGCGACTGGCCGCCGTCGCGGTGGACCGGGGCGACGACGCGGCGAGCGATGGCGTTGGAGACGGTGAGGCCGAAGTCTTCCCGCACCAGGGCGAAGCACAGGTCGAGGCCGGCGGCGCTGCCGGCGGAGGTGTAGATGGGGCCGGGGCCGGCGGTGTCCTTGACATACAGCGCATCGTCCTGGACCTCGATGCGCGGAAAGGCGGTGCGCAGGGCTTCGACGTGCATCCAGTGGGTGGTGGCGGTGCGCCCGTCGAGCAGGCCGGCATGAGCCGGTACGAAGACGCCGGTGCAGATGGTGACCAGGCGGACTCCCTGCGCATGCGCGTCGCGGATGGCTTCGAGGAAGGGCTCCGGCGGCCGTTCGACGGCGCCCCGCCAGCCGGGGATGAGAACGGTGTGGGCTCGGGCGAGGTCGGCGAGGCTGCCGGCGGGCTCGAACTGCATGCCGTGCTGTGAGTGGAGCGGACCGTCCTCCACCCGGCAGGGCAGGAACTCGTACCAGTCGTCGACGATGTCCCGGCGATCCCGACCGAGCACCTCCCAGGCGATGCTGTACTCGAAGCCGGGGAGGCCGTCGTAGATGGCGGCTGCGATCAGCGGACCCACGGCGCGCGGGGTTCCTGAGTCACGGGTTTCACACGTTGCTCCTTGCCAGCTTCGGCGGCGGTGCGGCCGCCTTTCGGGTCTTCTTTTTCCGCACGATCAGAATCACGGCGGAGACGACAGTGGCGGTGGCGGCGAGGACGCGCAGGCCCATCGACTCTCCCGCCAGCGCCCAGCCCAGTAGGACCGCGACGACCGGATTGATATACGCGTAGGTCGAAACCTTCGCCGGGGTCGACACCTTGAGCAGCCAGACATAGGCGGTGTAGCCGACGACGCCGCCGATCAGCGACAGATAGATCAAGGAGTAGATGGAGCGGGCCGAGATCTCGGCGAGCACGGTGCGTTCTCCGAGAGCCAGTCCCGCCACGACCAGGATGGCGCCTCCGGTGAGCATTTGCATGCCGACGTTCTGCAGAGTGGAACTGGATTGCGGCGCACCGCGCGAGTAGATCGAACCGACCGCCCAACAAAGGGCGGCGAAGCAGATCACCAGCGCTCCGGGTACATGCACCGGTTCGCCGCCGAGTTCCGCCGGGCTGATGAGGATGACGATACCCACCATGCCGAGGATCAGACCGAAGATGACGGCGATGCTGGGCCGGGAGCCGCCGGGACGCAGGCTTTCGAGCAGAACCATCCACATTGGAACCGTGGCGACGATGAGGGCCGCCACTCCCGAAGCGACATACTGCTCGGCCCAGCTCACCAAGCCGTTGCCGGTCACCAGCAGCAGGGTACCGATGACTGCCGCCGAGCGCCAGTGCGTGCGGGTCGGCCGGCCGGCTCCCCGCCAGGCGGACCAAGCGTAGAGGATGGCGCCGGCGAAGAGGAACCGCACTCCCGCCATGGTGAACGGCGGGATGGTCTCGACGGCGAAGCGGATCGCCAGATAGGTCGATCCCCAGATGATGTAAATCAGGGCGAAGGCCGTGAGGACGGCGGCTAGAGAAGGCCTGACGGGGAGTGCATTGGAGGACGTCATGCGTTACACGATCGCAAAGACCGTGAGCGAATGAAAGTGGCACAATCGTCAAATTCCACTACGATCGCGCCAAGTGAGTGCAAACCGGGACAGGGTAGCGGGACAGAGAGGTTCGCCGATGCCTGGCGTCAGTAGGGCTTGAAGGGGAGAGAGCCGAAGCGTTCCAGGCCGAGGAGGTGGGTGATCGGCTGGAAATAGCCGAGGGCCACCAGCACCACCGCCACCAGGCTCCACAGCAGGAAGCGGTCCCACAGGCCGCGCTGCCGCAGGGGCGGCGCCAGGGGGAGGGCGAACTGTGGCGTCTGGGGCGGCCGCTCTTGCTTCTTGAGCAGGGTCGCACCGATGACCACCAGGAAGATCAACGAGCTGACGAACAGGATCACCCCGCCGAGGGCGGAGGCGAGGGTCCAGCTTTGCCAGCGCATGGCCTGTTCGGCACCGAAGTACTCGGCGCTGAACACCCGGCGGGGCATGCCCATCAGGCCGGTGATGTGGTTGACGACGCCAAACAGCATCATCCCCACGAACCACAGGTACGGCTGCGCCACGGCCCAGCCCGGGAAGGCCAGGGACCGCCCGGTGAGTTTGGGCAGCAGCCAGTAGGTGGCGCCCATGAAGGTGAGGGCCACGGCGGTGCCGACGGTGAGGTGGAAGTGGCCCATGATCCAGGCGGTGTTGTGGACCATCGAGTTCATGGCGTAGGCGGCGTTGATGGCGCCGCCGAAGCCGCCGAGGGCGAAGGTGACCATCGAGAGGATCACGCTGACCAGCAGCGGATCCCGCCAGGGCAGCTCCTTGAGCCAATCGAAGGTTCCTCTGGCACCTTTCAGGCGGCCGGCGGTTTCAAGTGAGGCGATCACCGTGAAGGCGGTGACCAGGCTGGGGAAGAGACGTAGGTGCTGAAGGTGTGGATCAGCTTCCAGTCGGCGGAGATGCCCGGATCCGAGAGCTGGTGATGGAACCCGACCGGCGTCGAAAACAGCACGAAGAGCACGAACACCATGCGGGTCAGCGGTTCGCTGAACAGGCGGCCGCCGGCGATCTTCGGCAGCACCGTGTACCAGATGACGTAGGCCGGCAGCAGCCAGAAGTAGGTGAGCGGGTGGCCGAACCACCAGGTGTAGGTGCGGGCGAGCACCGGGTCGATGGTTTTCACCCAGCCGAGGGACCAGGGGATCAACATCCCCAGGGCCTCGATGGCCAGGCCGCTGGTGGCCAGCAGCCACACGATCACCGTGGCGAGGAGGCCGTGAACGGGCAGCGGCAGGGGCTCGCCACGGTGGCTTTTCTGCCAGTGGCGGACGGAGAGGATCAACCCGGCGCACCAGATCCAGGAACCGATGACCAAGAGGGTGGCACCGATGTAGAAGGCCGGGTGGGCCTGGAGCGGTGGGTAGAAGGTGTAGAGGACGGTCGAGGTGCCGGAGAGGATGGCGCCGGCGGTCAGAGAGGTGCCGAGGGAGGCCGTCCAGAAGCCGATCCAGCCGAGACGTTCGTTCACCCATTCACCCAGGCAGGCGCGCACAAAGGCGATCCCAAGGGCCATGATGAAGAAGGTGGTGAAGACCAGCCCCATCAGCACGCCGTGGGCGGTGACGGACAGGTAGTAGAGGGCCGGCGAGTTGAAGACGACGGGCAGGTCCGCCCGCGCCAGGGACTGCATCACCGCCATCAGCGCGCCGAGGGCGAAGGCGCCGAGGGAGACGCCGAGGTGCGACAGGGTGAGGCGATCGAGCTGCCAGGCGGCGGCCTGGCCCTCGCTGTTAGAGAGGGCGGAGGTTGCGGGCTGGGCAACGGTCACGGCGCAGCCTCCTCGACGATCAGCCGGCCGGCCATCTGGTGGTGGGCCAGGCCGCAGTACTCATTGCACAGCAGCAGGTACTCGCCGGGCCGCGGAAAGGTGACGGTGAACTCACTGACGTAGCCCGGCACGACCATGGCGTTGGCGTTGGTGCCGACCACCTGGAAACCGTGGAGGACGTCCGGGCTGGTCATGCGGAAGCGTACCGGCTTGCCGGCGGGCACCCGGATCACCGACGGGCGAAAGCGAAACATCTCGGCGACGGCGGTCACCACCACCGAGCCGTCGTCGTCGATGTGGACGCCCGGAGCGGCAAACTCCGAGGTGGTGTTGACGGTCAACGGATCGAGGGTTTCGATGTGGCTCGGTGGATGCACCGCGTGCATCCGGGCGCCCCATACGATGGCGGTCAGAAAGGCGGCGATCATCGCCGCCGCGCCGATGATCCACAACCGCTCGTAGAAGTCGACCTTCACGGTCCCGGTGCTCCCCGCGGCAGGAATTGCCAGAGGTAGAGGGCCGCCCAGCCGAGGGCGAAGAGCAGGCCGTAGATGCCGACGATCACCAGCGTGCCCTTTGGGTGGCCGACGACGGCTTCGAGGTCTTCATCCGGATCGAAGACCGGGTGCTCCTCAGCCGGCGTCGTGGCCATAGCGCTCCTCCATGCCCTCGCGGATCTGCCGCATCTGCTCCTCGGCGCCCTCCTCGAACCAGGCGTGCTCCGGGCGCGCCAGGATCTCTCCGATCACCGCGTCGACGGCCGCGCCGCCGGGGCCTTCGGCCATCTCCCGGGCCTGCGGGATCAGCTCCATGTAGAAGCGCTCGGCGACCTCGTACATGCCGTGCCAGTGGGTGTAGTCCGGCGCCATCATCGAAGCGCCGTGACGCGCCCGGCGGCCCTCGTGGTGCCACAGGTAGAACCACGTCCATTCGATCTCTTCGTCGAACTGGGTGGGGGTGCGCAGGCCGCTGTCGAGGAGCGCCGCCATGATGTCCTGGCCGGGCTTGGCGAATTTCTCGTTGTAGAGGATTACCAGGTCGTCGTACTGGGTGTAGAAGGCGTTGATGTAGTCCGGCGTGTGGCAGTGCGAGCACACCGCCTTCATGCGGTTGCGCTTGGCCTCCGCCGTATCGGCAATGAGCGCCCGGCGCTCCGCCGGGTCGAGGGCGGTCACCACCTTGCCGTCGGCGTCCGTGTCGAGCACCAGGCTGACCGGCGGCCGGTTGGTCCAGGAAATGCGCTCGCCGGGATCATGGGTCACTCGTCCGCCGTTGCGCGAGTGGCCGGAGAGATGGCAGGTGGCGCAGGTGGGAGCTTCGGAGTAGTCCTCGCCGAGCACCCAGGTATCGCCATCCAAGTTCATCTGGTCCTTCAGATCGCGGTAGGCGACGCCGTGCTTCGACTCTTCGAAGATCTCCTTCTGCGGGTGATCCGGCCCCAGGTGGCACTTGCCGCAGTTCTCCGGCTGGCGGGCGCGGCGCGGCGAGAAGTCGTGCCGGCTGTGGCAGGCGGAGCAGGAGCCGCGGGAGCCGTCGAGGTTCAAACGGCCGATGCCGGTGTTGGGCCAGGTGCCGGGATCGAACTTCGGCTTGCCGTCCGGATCTTTGAGGATGCGGGCCAGGGCGACGGTGTTGGTGGGCTTGCCGTCGGCGTCCGGCGCCAGGTCGTCGACGGTGACGCGCCCGCCGTCGGTGGCCTGGAAGGCGACCTTGCTGCCGTGGCACTGCTGGCAGCCGGAGAAGGCGCTGGCGGTGCCGTTGACCGATTCGACGGCCTTGCCCGGCGTCGGCGAGTGGGGGTTGAACATCGGCGGTCCGCCCTCCACCGTCTCGGCCAGGAAGTTGTCGAGGGAGGCCAGGATGTTGCCGGCGTCGGCGTGGTGGCTGCCCTGGAACTCCTCGGCCACGTCGCCGTGGCAGCGTCCGCAGTCGAGCGGCGTGACCACCGTCGCGATGTAGTTGCCGTAGTGGTCGAAACCGTCCGCGTCGCCCTGTTCGGCCTTGTGGCACTCGTAGCAGGAAACCCCCGACACGGCGTGGGTGCTGCCGGACCAGTGGGCCAGGATGCCGGGCGTGGTCTTGCCGTGGCAATCGACGCAGGAGCGCGACGCCGCCGGCACCGTGAAATGGGGTTCGGCCAGGCCGAGTTCCTCATTGCGCCGGCCCACCTCGCGCCACTGCACCAGCAGCAGCGAGAGCAGAAAGAGCAGGGCCATGACGAGGAGCACCACCCGCTTGTGTTGTAGATCCACGACGTCGACCTCCTTGTTGCAACTCTTCGCCGGCCTACGACCGAGTCCCGCAGGGCTCGGCGGCAGCTTGGCTGCCGAGGACGGGGTGAGCCCGAACTCTTGTTCGGGCTAGTGGGTGACCAGCCCTTCCCACACGGTCAGCGCGATGATGCCAAGGGCCGCCACGATGCCGATCCAAACGCTGGCCTCGGTGAAGCGGGTGCGGCGGCGAAACCAGCCGTCGATCCACGGCCACACATACATGACGAAGACGATGAATCCGATGGACATCAGGGCGAAGGTGCCCGAGAACAACTTGAGCCATCGGAAGGCGACGTAGAAGAACCACTCCGGCTTGATCACCTCTGGGGTCACCAGCGGATTGGCCGGCGGACCGAGGGAGGCCGGGATCACCGTCGCCAGCACCGACAGGACGATCATCAGCCCGAGGCCGACGATCAGCTCGGTGATCACATGGTCCGGAAAGAAGTCGAAGGTCTTCTGTTCGACCGGTTTGCTGGCGTTCGAGTCTTCGAGCGGCGCGATGCCGTGCATGCGGATGAGGGCGATGTGGAGCATCACCAGGATCACGATCAGCATCGGCAGCACCGCCGCGTGGAGCACATAGAAGCGCGACAGGGTGTGCTCGTTGTAGGTCTCGCCGCCCAACAGCATCTGCTGCAGAAGGTTGCCGATCAGGGGTACGCCGGCGGCCATGTTGGCGCCCACCGTGGCGCCCCAGTAGGAGAGTTGCTCGTAGACCAGGCTGTAGCCGGTGAAGCCGAGCATCAAGGTGGCGATCAGCAAGGTCATGCCGACCATCCAGTTGAGCTCCCGGGGCTTGCGGTAGGCGCCGGTGAAGTACACCCGCATCTGGTGCAGGATCACCGCCGCGATCATCAGCGTGGCGCCCCATTTGTGCAGTCCGCGCACGTACCAGCCGAAGGCGGCTTCTTCGGTGATGTAGCGCACCGACTCGTAGGCCGTCGCGGGAGTGGGCTGGTAGTAGAAGGCGAGGATGATGCCGGTGACGACCTGCACCACGAACAGATAGGCCGGGGTGCCGCCGAGGGCGAACCAGAAGCGTTTCAGGTGCAGCGGGACCGGCTCGTTGGTCATCGTGCGGAGCTGTTCCGGCGATACCGGAAAGCGCTCCGCCAGCCAGTCGCCGGCGCGACTCATGCGGTACCTCGCCGCCTCGAAAGGGTTTTGCTGGCCAGTGAGTCGAGGGGCACCCGGATGAACAGGAGGCCCTTGCGGTTCTCCAGGGGGTAGCGGTCGAGGCTCTGGTCGGCGTCGGCGGGAGGTCCGGCGATGGCCTTGCCGTCGGGCCGGAACACCCCGTTGTGGCAGGGGCAGAAAAAGCGGTTGTTCTGCGCCTCCCAGTGGACTTGGCAGCCGAGGTGGGGGCAGGTACTCGACAGGGCGACGAGTTCATCGCCCTGCTGGGAGATGCTGACCGGCGCTCCGTTCGGCAAGCGATAGGTGAAGGCTTCGCCGGGTTCGAACTCGTCGATCCGGCGCACGAAGAGCCAGCCTCGCCGGTCCGGCCGGGCGGGAAAGAGGAAGCGGGCGAAGAATGCCGCCAGGGTGCCGTAGGCGGCGACCAGGCCGCCGCCGATCAGCACCGCTCCCAGCCGCTTGAAGAGGCTCCGGCGGCTGGAGCTGTCGGGTGGGTCCGATGTCTCCGGTTGGCTCATGAGAGTTTTTTCGTTTCCAGCCATTGTGTTGGCGGAGAGCAGGTTCACCAACAACCCACGGGGTGGTTGGGGCCTACCCGTGGGGGTGGGATGGCGCGCCGTGGAAATCAACCCAACTCCAGCCATATGGCAGGGCGCCCGAGGGATCTGCTATCCAGGCAGATCGCAACCGAGCCGGAAAGGCGAGGCGGCGGCAGAGCCGCCGAGGATGGGGGTGTACCGCCAAGAATGGCACTTCTTGGCGGTGAGGGGCGGACCGCGGGCGGGGCGCCCAGCCCCCCTGCTAAAGGACGTCGGGGTCGACGATGCCGTGGCGGAGGGCGTAGCCCACGGCCTGGGTGCGGTTCTTGAGGTGCAGTTTGTCCAAAATGTTGCGGACGTGAAACTTGATGGTGTTCTCGCTGATCCCCAAGGCTTCGGCGAGGGCGCGGTTGCTGGTGGTGCCCTCGACCATCGCTTCGAGCACCTCGAACTCACGAGCGGTGAGGTGGTCCGGACCCTGCGGCGGCGCTTCTGCTTTGTCCCGCGCCATTTCCTGCAGCACCCTGCGAGCGAGGGCTGGGGTGAGGGCCGGTTCGCCGCGTGCCACGCCGGCCAGCAGGTCGAAGAAGTGGTCCGCTTCGAGGTCCTTGAGCAGGAACCCTTCGGCGCCGGCCTTGATCGCCTCGAACAGACTCTCGTCGTCCGTCGAAGCGGTCAGCACGACGATCTTGATCTCCGGGTGCTCGGCGCGCAATCGGCGCGTGGCCTCGAAGCCGTCCATCTTCGGCATGGTCAGGTCCATCAGCACGATGTCCGGTCGCGCCCGAGCGGCGACCTCGAGAGTTTCGACGCCGTCGGAGGATTCCCCCACCACCTCTATGCCGCGCGCCTCGAGCAGGCTGCGCAGGCCATCGCGAAACAAGGTGTGATCGTCGGCGATCAAGATCTTCACGGCGTCTCTCCTCGTGGTGAACCGGCGATGCGGAGGCGCGGATCCATCTCGGGGTTCGTCGGTTCCTCATGATAGACCAGGGTGACGCGGGTACCCTCACCGGGGCGGCTGTCGATGGTCAGGTCGGCGCCGATCGCCTGGGCCCGTTCGCGCATCGTGGCGAGGCCGAAACGTGGCCGGCGATGCGGCGGTGATGCCGCCGCCGGATCGAACCCCCGGCCGTCGTCGTTCACCCGGCATCGAAATCCGGAGCCGTGCTTTTCGAGGTGCAGGGTGACCCGCTCGGCGTGGGCGTGCTTGCGCACGTTGGCCAGGGCCTCTTGCAGGATGCGGAGCACCTGGAGCTCGACGTTCGGCGAATACTCCGGGATCTCCTCGATGTGAGCTTCGACGACCAGGGAAGTGGTGCTCATCCAGGCATCCACGAAGTCGGTGAGGGCGTGGTGAAAGCTGCGCCCGGTCTCGCCGTGGCGGAGTCCCAGAATGCCTTCCCTGACGTCGGCCAGGACCTCCCGCGCGGCGGCGGCGAGCTGATCGAGGTGGCGCCGGGCGTCGTCCGTCTTGCCGACGGCAAGAAACGTGCTCACCGCCTGGGCCTTGGTGTTGACGAAGGCCAGAACCTGAGCCTGGCCGTCGTGCAGCTCCCGGGCGAGGCGTTGGCGCTCTTCGGAAATGGCCGAAGCGGCGGCGAGGGAGTGGAAGTAGGCGTTGTCCACGGCAATCGCCGCCTGAATGGCAAAGCGGTCGAGGGTTTCCTCGTCGTCTTCGTCGAAGAAGCTGTCATCCAGTTTGTCGCATAGGTAGAGGTTTCCTCGGTACGGCCCGCGACAGACCACCGGCACGGCGAGAAGCGAGTGCATTCGCGGGTGATATGCCGGAAAACCGAAGGAGCGGTCGTCGGCGCGCAGGTTGTTGATGCGCAGCCGTTGGCCTCCCCGCAGGACGATGCCGAGGAGTCCCTTGCCCTGCGGCGGATGTTCGATCTGCCTTGCTTCTTCGGGGCTGATCCCGAAGGTGACGAAGGAGCGGATGGAGCCGTCCGTCTCGAGCACCGAGAGCGCTCCGTAGTGCGTTCCGATCAACTGTGCCGCCTGTTCGACAATGCGTTCCAGAAGGCTGTCGAGGGAGATTTCGGAGGTCACTTCCAGGCCGGCGCGGCGGAGTGCTTCCAGCTCCTGATTTTGACGCGTTAGGCGGTCCTGGAGGCGTCCGAGAACGGTGAAGACCACGCCGTAGAAGATGACCGCTCCCACCCCGACGGCGCCGCGCATCAGCCAGCGGCCTTCGACGGTGGCGAAGGAGGCGCCCAGCAAGGCGCGCGCGGTCTCCAAAAGCGCGAGGAAGGCGAGGGGCGCGAGGATCGCCGCCCAGCGGAGTCGGTGAAAATTCACGCGGGCCAGTGTATGCGGGTAGGTGATGAGGGGTGGGTCAGGGCTCGCCCCGATCACACTTCTTGCAGTCGAGAACGGTGCCGAGGAATCTTCGTCGGCCTTCGGCGGTGATCACCCAGGGGCGATGCATCCAGGGCGGATCGTGGCGTACATGCTGGCCGTGGCCGCAGGCGAGGTCCGCCACCCAGTGATCCTCTTCGTCTTGGTGGAAGCCGACGATCACCTGCTCCATGGGCAATCAGGCCAACAGCTCGCCGACGAGCACCGTCACCGCTTGCCCTTCGAGAAACACCCGTTCGCCCTCCACCCGCAGAGCGATCTCGCCGCCCCGTTCCGAAGCCTGGTAGGCGCGCAGGCGGTTCTTCCCGAGGCGCTCGCTCCAGTACGGAGCGAGTCCACAGTGGGCCGAGCCGGTCACCGGATCCTCCGGCACTCCCACCCGGGGGCCGAAAAAGCGCGACACGCAGTCCCAGGGTGGGTCTTCGGTCTCGTCTCCCGGCGCGGTGAGGGTGAGGCCACGCACCGGCAGCGTGGCGATGGCGGCGAGATTCGGCTGAAAGGAGCTCACCGTTGCGGCGTCCTCGGCTACCGCCAGGGCGTCTGCGCCATACTCGGCGACTTCCACCAAGGGGATGCCCAGGGTGTCGGCGATGGCGTTCGGGTTTCGCGCCGGCCGGCAGGGCGTGGCGGGAAAGTTCAGCTCAACGCCCGCCGCCGTTCGGCGCGCCGTCAGCAGGCCGCTGCGGGTGTGGAACCGGGCGCCGTCCGATGCGGCGAGTTGACCGGTCTCGAACAGCCAGTGGGCCGAGGCGAGGGTGGCGTGGCCGCACAGGTCCACCTCGACGGCGGGGGTGAACCACCGTAGGTCGAAGGAGCCGTCGTCGAGCCGCCGCAGGAAGGCCGTCTCGGCGAGGTTCATCTCCGCCGCCACCTGCTGCATCCAGGCGTCGTCGCGCTCCGTTTCCAGCGGACACACCGCCGCCGGATTTCCGTGGAAAGGCCGGCTGGTGAAGGCGTCGATCTGGATGATCCGCTGGCGCGGAAGGATTTCGGGCATGGAAACATCCCTCGTATGAAGGCTTCGGAACGACAACCGCTCGCGAGGGATTCTACGGCACCTAGCTGTCCTGCCCTTTCGATCTATGAAGCTCTAGTCCATTGAATCCGAGAGAGGTTCCTTCGGATCCAAAGTCCTGAATGGGTGGAGTGCCACCAGGAGATCGGCATCGGTGACGATTCTCCCTTTCAAGGCCTTGCCGGTTTTGAGGGTGCGCGGTCCGTTCGCCATCTCAGGCTCTCGACCGTCGAGAAACACGGCAGAGAGGATTGCGCTCAGAATCTTCAGCAGATCCGTGATGCCGCGCGGCTGATCCGCGATACGGTCCTCCGAGGAAATGCCTAGCTGCCAGTCCTTCATTTCCGCATCGAGGAACCAGACGACTTCTCGGAACGACTCCGGTACGTCGGTTGCCAGGTCGGTGGCGAGCTCTTGGTCCCAGAGCTGCTCGGCGTATTGGGCCCAAGCATCGACGTCGGCCGTCGCCGGAAGGTCTACTAGTTGCTCGAATCCGCTACTTGTGATGACGCCCATTCGCATGGTGACCGTAGCCGACTCTTCCTGGTTTCGATAGGCAGCCTGGAATAACTCATGAAGGCTGTCTTCGCGAGTAGGGTAGTGAATCTCGCTGCGAATCCACCAGCCGGAGCGATCATCACGCAATTCTAGAGAGTCGATGCCATTCACAGAGTTGATCCCATCCGTGAGGACGGCTCTCCACCCCGAATCGGACTGACGGATCGCTAGACGGCGGATCAGCTCGGTCTGAGAGACGGTGAAAGCAAAGGCTCCCTTTTCCAATACCTCACCTTGGGACGTTTCCCACCAAATCGCTCCATGGCGGCTTTTGGAATGATCCGCAGAGATCTGCCCCGCAAAAGAGGCGATTCCAAGAGCGATGATGAGCCACTTGACCTTGGTCTGTTGTTCAAGTTTCACTTGAACTTCTTTGCCTTACTAGGCGCAATGGTTGGTCTCACAGTGGGTCCCCTCCAATGCCCGAGTCAAGTTGGTTGTAATAAAGAAAATCTCCCACTGCCTGGGGTTGGCAAGAAGGAGGTGCGCGAGACGTTCGCGAGTTCTACTTGCGCCCGGTGGATCCGAATCCGCCGCTTTGGCGTCTTGAGTCCGTGAGGGAGTCTACGGCATCCCATTCCACCGCTTCGACCCGAGCGAAGACGAGCTGGGCGATGCGGTCGCCGCGTTCGATAGCGAAGGGTTCGTTCCCCAGGTGGATGAGGATGACCTTGATCTCGCCGCGGTAGTCGCTGTCGATGGTGCCCGGAGCGTTGGCGACGGTGACGCCGTGTTTGTAGGCGAGGCCGCTGCGCGGGCGCACTTGAGCCTCCCAGCCGGAGGGAATCTCCAGGGAGATGCCGGCCGGCACGAGGAGCCGTTCACCGGGAGAAAGGACGACGGTTTCTTCCACCGCGGCGCGTAGGTCGAAGCCCGAGGCGCCGACCGAAGCGCGCTCCGGCAACGGCAGATCCGACAGGGAGCGAACGCGGACCTTCACGGATTGGAGGGCGTCGGGCGGAAGACGCTGCGCGAGAGGTTCTGCGGCACCGTGGGGTCGATCCCGCCACCTCCAGGGTTGCCCCCCGGATTGGTCCCGGGACGGTCGTCGCCCGGCTGTCCGCTGGTGGGATCACCCGGCTGTCCGGGCAGCACCGGGAAGCCCGGCCGCGGGTTGCGCGGGCGCGGATTGCGCGGCGGGTTGACCCGCGGGTTCTGCGGCCTCGAAGTGCCAGGGTCGTCAGGGTTGAATCCCGGCTGTGCGCCGGTCGTGCCACCCGGAACTCCGGGATTGAACCCCGGTCGATTGCCCGGCTGTCCGCCGAAGGTGCCGCCCCCTTGCCCGGGCTGCCCCGGCTGGCCGGGGAGATTGGGCACGAGCTGCGTGCCGCCGCCCATCTGCGGCTGCAGTAGCTCGTTCTGGAGTTCGGGGATGAAGGGCCGTCCGAGGGTGCGGACCTCCAGGCGGGGGATCTTGCCGGGGTCGCCTCCACCTCCTACGCCCGCTCCGCCGATGGTGTTCCGCTGCAGCAAGTCCGCCGTGAACTGCCATTCCTTGTAGGTGGCTTTGCCGAAAAAGCTCGACAGGGCATCTTCGTCGCTCAGGCTGTAAACCCCGAGGATCGGACCTACCGTGACGGTGCGTTTGCGACCGTCCGGCGAGGTCGTCGGATCGACCGCCACGGTGCCCTGCTGTGGCGGCTGCTGGGGATTTCTGTTGCCGCCGCCTCCCACACGCTGGGCGAAGATCAGCCCCCACTCGCCGTTCTCGGTCATCGGGTCGTCCCATAGCTGCCGGATCGAGCGCGGTTTGATCTCGATCAGCTCTTTGAGGGTGGTGGGCTGGCGGCCGTAGCGGCCGCGGAAGATGCGGATGGCCTCGGCGTACTGTAGACCCCGGCTTCTGAGTTCCTCTTCTTTGTCCTTCTTGATGCGGTAGCTCCACATCGGCATGGCGGCCGCCAGCATGATGTTGATCACCGTGATGGCGATCACCAGGAGCGCCATGTTGTAGCCCGCTTCTCCGCGGCGGTGCCGTAGGCGGGTGGGGCGGATCATCGGGTTGCCGTCACCACTCGTTGTAGGGAGTACCGTCCAGAGCGAGCCGGTCGGAGCCGGAGCGCACGTCGTAGATCCCCGGTTCGCCATCGTCCCCCACCTCCGTCTCCGCTGGCTCGAAGTCCGGATCGACCTCTTCGCGCAGTAGTTCCCAGGTTTCGGAGCTGTCGGTGATCGGGTCTTCCGGCACTTCCCGCAGGTAGCCGTCCTCCACCAGCGCTTCGAGGGTCGCGGGGTAGAAGCCTTTGTCGCCGCGGTACTGGTCGAGCACATCGCGGATGGTGTGAAGGTTGGTGCGTAGCACCGCCTCGTTCGCTTTGATCGGCGTTTCGCGCAGGTTCGGCAGGGCGATGGTCGCCAGGATGCCGATGATCGCAATGACGATGATCAGCTCCAGCAGGGTAAAGCCCCGCTGGACGTAACGCTTTCGGCCGTGGCCTGGATGGTTGGAGTACCGCATGTCGTTTCCTCTCGTACTTACCATTCGCTGTAGGGGATGCCGTTCAGGCCGACCCCTTCGGACAGCGAGTACACGTCGTAGACGTTCTCGCCGCCCCAGGAGGAGGAGTCCGGATCGTCTTGGTAGCTGCGCAGGCCCCACTCCGCTTCGCCGGTCATCGGGTCGAGCGGGATACGCCGCAGAAATCGGATCTGGGTGTCGATCTGGCCGACGATCTCGATCCCTTCGATCATCGTCTCGAGTTCCTTGGGGTAGCCATCGGTGCCGAGGTCGATCGGGATGAAGCCATTGTCGCTGTATCGTTTGTACTCGTCGATGGCGCCGCGCATGCTGCGCAGGTGGCCGCGCAGCTCCATCTCCTTCAAACGTTTTTCGGTGAACTTGACCACCGGCAGGGTGACGCTCGCCAGAATCGTCATCAGCGTCGCCACGATCACCAGCTCGATGAGCGAGTAGCCGCGGTTGCCCCGGCGATGGTGGCGGGTGGACAGGCGCATCAGGCCTGCCTTTCTCATCGGCGACCGCAGCGAGAGGCCGTGGGTGGCTGAAGATGCAAGGCATCCGCGGGTTCTGCGACGAAGGCGTACTTGTAGTACGTCGATGAGCAGGTTCCGTGGATAACGCAGCAGATTCTGTGACATACGGCCTCGTAGTAGGTTGCCGGTGAGAAAGGCAGGCTATGGCCTCGGCCGCTCGCGGATTTCAGGGTCGCGCCGCGGCAGCGGTCCGGCGCCCGAGTCGACCTCGATCCGCGCCGCTTCGAAAATGCCGGTTTGGATTTTCCGGAGACCGGAGTCCATCGCCTCGGCGTCGAGCAGTTCGAGGCGCGTCGGTCCTTCGGCAATGGCCCGGAAGACGACCCGCAGCACGGCGCCTTCGCCGGTCACTCCTGGCACCTCGCCCAGGCGGCTGGCGCCGATGACGATGCGGCCCGGCTGGGACGTGTCGGCGAGGACCTCGGCCTCGTTCTCCCGGCCGAGAAAATCACCGGCTTCCACCCGCTTGACCTCCAGCACCTGCGGGTCGAAGGCGAGGGCCATCGGCAGGTGGGAAACCTCCATCAGGGCGTTCGCCTGAACCACCATCTCGAAGGTGTCGCCGGGGGAAACGGCGATCAGCCGTGGGCTCACTCGTAGCTGAACGGGCGTCGGATTCCAGACCGCCGGCCAGGGAGCCTCGGTGGCGCTGCCTTGGGCCTCGCCGACGGCGTCTTGGTCCTCTACGGCGAGGAAGGAGGTGACCACCTGGTCGAGGCCGGCGCCGCTGGAAGCGACCAGGTCCCGCGCCGGAGCTTCCAGGAAGGCTTGGCCGCGGAAGGGATCGATTTGCGGTTGCAGCGGAACGCCGTCCGGCACGTCCTCATCGTCGTCGCTCGATTCGTCCGGCCGGAAGGCGCCGCCGGGATTGGGCACCAGGTCGATGCCCTGGGGCAGCGGCTCTTTCTGCTGCTCCTGCTGGTTCTGGCCTTCCCGCAGGCCGCGCGGCAGGCGCTGGATCCGGCGGCGCATCATCTCCTGCAGTTCTTCCGGCGTGCTGCCGTCGTCGAAGGGGCCGTCGATGTTGGATTCCACCCGTGGACTGCCGCCCCGGAAGGTGATGTTCGCTTCGGTGCCGACCCAGATCGGCAGCAGATCGTCTTCGGTGATCTCGGCATTGCGCACGATGTGCGGCGTCAGGGTCAGAATGACGTCGGTGCGATTGCGATCGGCCCGCCGACTGGAGAAGAGCTGGCCGAGGACCGGAATGTCCGAGAGGCCCGGCACGCCGGACTCGTTGGAGCTTTCGTCGGTCCGCAACAGGCCGGCGAGGAAGTTGGTTTCGCCATCCTGCAGGCGAATCACCGAGTCGATGGTGCGGGTGCCGATGCGCGGCTGTTGCTGACCGCCGGAGCCTTCGATGAAGCCGTTGATGTTCGACACCTCGACCCGCACCTTCAAGGTGACTTCCTTGTTGTGGTGCACCCGCGGCTCGATTTCGATGGTGATGCCCACCTCCTGGTACTGGAAGGAGGTGATCGGCACAATGTTGCCGCCGACGGTGTTGGCGGTATTGAACGAGGTCACCGGAATCGGCACCCGGTCGCCGATCACCAGCCGTGCTTTCTCACCTTCGGTGATGCGGAGCTGCGGCCGCGCCAGCAGCTGCGCGCTCGAACTCTGTTTGATGAAGCGGTAGATGATGTTCGGGATGTTGAGAGTCCAGTTGTTCTGGTTCAAGAACTCGATGTCCGAGAAGCGCAGCGTGTTGCCTTCGGTCCCGGTGTCCAGGCTCTGGGTGATCGAGTAGGGATCGAGCGACACGCCGAGGTCGCGCAAGCTGGTGGTGTCGAGCTGCATCAGTTCGACGTCGATCACCACTTCCGCCTTGGCCTTGTCGTTGGCCTCGATGATGCGTTCGGCCACCTTCACCTTGTCCGCCGTGTCGCGCAGGATGATGGCGTTCAGTTGCTCGTTGGTGGCGATCTTCTTGGCGTCCACCAGGCTGCGCAGGATGGTCATCATCTCCTTGATCTCGGCGTTCGACAGGAAGAAAGTCTGGATCACCAGATCTTCGTAGGTGCGCCGGTTTTGCGGCGTGTCGGCGGCGATGATGATGGTGTGCTCGTCCTGCACCTTGTAGAAGTGGCCGGCGGCGCGCATCAACGTTTCGAGGGCGCTCTGGGCGGTGACATCCTCAAGCTCGATGGGAATCTCGGTGTCCTTCAAGTTGGGATCGAACAACACGTTGATGCCGAAGGCCTTGCCCAGGGCGCGGTAGATCTTGAAGATCGACTTCGGCTCCGGGAAGTTGAGGGAGATCGGCTCGTCGGAGCGCGGATCGAGCACCGGTGGCTGGGGCCGGCTGCCGCTGTTTTGCGCTTTCAAATCCGCCAGGGTCGTGGCGCCGCGGCCGGCGGCCCGGGCCGCCAGGATTTCGCGCACGTTCATCAGCTCCGCCTCGGCGTACTGGTTGGTGGGGTCGAGGGCGACGGCCTCCTGCAGTTCCACCATGGCGCGGTCCCAGACCTCGGCGTTCATGTACTTTTTGCCGCGCTCGAAATGCATCTGAGAGGCGCGGATCTTGGCCCGCAGCAGCGCCGCGCGGTGGCGGATGTTGCTGGGATCCGCTTCGATCGCGTTCATGTACTGGACCACCGCCTCGTCCCAGTCGCCGGAATCGGCGGCGATCTCCGCCACTCGGGAGCTGCGGTAGCTGGTGCAACCGGCGAGCGACACCAGCAACAGCAGGATCGCCAGGGACACTCCGGCCCGGGAACGGCGGGCCTCTCTCAGGCCGGATCGTTTTGGGGTGCTCGAACGCTTCATGCTCATCTCCCGAAGGTGGTGTCGGCCCCGGCGGCCAACCGTTTCGGCGGCAGATCGGGAAATTCAATGTACTTGATGTCTACGGATTCCAGCCCGATGGCGTCGATCACGAACTGATCTTCGAGCACCTCGCCCACCTGGGCGTTGAAGATTTCGTCGCCGTCCGCCAGCACCGCGATCTTGCGCTCCTCGGGACCGAAGCTGCCGAGGAATTCATAGGTGATGGCCGGCGGTCGGGGTCCGGTGTCCACCGGCACCGGCGTCGGCGTGGGCCGCACCGGCTGGGGTGTCTCCACCCGCGGTGGCGGCGGTTCCGGTGGCGGATCGTAGAAGCTGAAGGGGTCGCGGCCGGCGGAATAGTCGCGGCCGGCGCGATTCAGTAGGGCCAGGTCGAGGGTCGCGATGCGGTCCGTGCCGGAGAGTTCCGCCAGGCCGGAAGAGAACTGCCGGACACCCTCACCGCTGCCGGTGAAGATCGCCGGCGCGAAGCGCCAGACGGCGGCCAAGGCGAGCAACACCAGCAAGCCGGCGAGTAGCCTTTTCTTTTGTTCGTCGCGCATCAGCCCGCCTCCCCCTGCGGGGCCACCGGGACGTCTTCGACCACCTCCGGCAAATCGGTGGCGAAGAGGGTCGAGATCTTGAGGTCGATGGCCAGTCGGTTCTGGTTTTCACCCACCAACGTCACCTGCTCCAGGGTCAGAAACGAGTCCGACAGCTCCAGCAGGTTGATCAGGCGCCGGAGTTGGGTGTAAGAGCCCTGCACGCCGAAGACGATCGACCGTTTGCGCAGGCCGAAATCGTCGATCACCTCGTCCGGGTAGCCGATCGCCTGGGGATCGAGGCCGGCGGTTTCGGCCAGCGTCTTGACCTCGGCGATGATCGCCGTCAGGCGCTCGTTCTCGGTGGAGAGCTGGTCGGTGAAGAAGGCGGCGAGCTGGTTGCGGGTGGTCTCGATCTCGTCCAGGTTGCTCGCCAGGTCGCCGCTGCGCTCCTCGAGGTCCGACAGCACCCGGGTTGCCCCTTCCACCGAACGAACGCTGCCTTCGGCCTGTTCGGCGAAGCGGCCGCGATAGACGCCGAGGGCGACGAGAGCGGCCACCAGGATCACCAGCGGCGGCACCCATAGCCCCCACCGGGTCTGCCAGATGTTGGAAGAGGCGCTCACGGCGCACCTCCCGCGGCCGCGGCGAGGGCTTCTTCCGCTTCGGCCGCCGCCACCTGCGGCAGGTAGACGACGCTCAGGCTGAAGTTGATCTGATTGCCTTGACGCGCTTCCTGGAGCGGGTTGGGGTTCTCGAAGGCGGCGTCCGCGAACAGTGCGTCGACCATCTCTTCCAGCGAGCCCGGTGCCCGGCCGATGGCCTGGATCTGGAGTGGCACCTTGTTGGCGGCCGAATCGGCCTCGCCGGCGGCGTCTCGCGATCGACCTCGGCGCCGTCGGGTCTGCCGTAGTTGCTGAGGGATGCGCGGACTCAAGGAGACCACCCGAACGTTGTCCGGCTGCAGGCCCGCCAGCCGGTCGAACAGCACGCTCCAGCCGAAAGTCCGCTCGCGGATGCGTTCATTGAGGAAGTCGACGGCCTCGTTCTGGTTCTCCAGGTCGATGGCGGCGAGGCGATCCTGCAAGTTGGAAATGTGGGTGCGCTCCTCGGCGATCTGCCGCTCGAGCTGAGCGATGCGCGTTTGCCGGTCTTCGCGGGTGGAGAAGTAGCTCCAGTAGAGCCCCGCCGCCAGCAGCGCGAGGAGTAGGGCGGCGATCCACAGAAAAATGCTGGCCCGCAGCACCGGCTGATTATTGACGAAGGGGCGGCCGGCGAGATTGGGTAGGGCGCTACGGCTCATGACACTTCCTCCCGCACCGCGCCCAGCAGCGCGACCACATCGTGGGCGGAGAGCTGCGGCGACAGGCCCAAACTCGGCGGTAGTTGACGGTCGTTCAGGCGGGTGGCCGGTTGGTCGAATCCGGTGGAGAGCCACTCGTCCCAGCTCTCTTCGGTGGCGCGGGGTGCGCACAGCAGCAGACGTTCGATCTCGAATCCCGGCACGCTGGTTTCCAGGAAATCCCGTGTCAGGCGCAGATCGCGCACGATCAATTCGCGCTGGGCGGCCGCCGTCAAGGCCTTGTAGCGGTGCAGCAGCGGCTGGCCGTCGTGGGTGAAGAGCAGCGAATAGCCGCCCGGCTCCACCCAGCAGATCACGCTGCCGCCGGCCAGGCTGGTGCCGTCCACCGCGGCCAGCAGCGGCAGGCTGGAATTGACGATCCGGCCGATCCGCACCCCGGCGCTGCGGAAGACGGCTTCGATCTGGCGGAGAACCGATTCGAGGCCGAAGGTCACCATCACCCGCCGGCGTTCGAGCTGCCCCGGCAGGGTCGGCACCTCGACGCCGTCGATCCTGAGATCGTCCGGCGGAAAGGGCACGAGCTGCTTGAGCTTCCAGCGCAGTACCTCGTCTCTTTCCTCGCCCCTTTTGGGCAGATCGTCGATCTGAGCGAAGGCTACCCGCAGCCAGTCGTCCGGCAGGGTGAGGGAGGCCTCCTTGACGCTGCCGGAAAGGCGGCCGATGAGGCGCGTCAAGGTCTCTTCGAAGGTCCCTCCCTGCACCAGGCTGCCGCCCAGCACACCCGGCTGAAAGGTGTCGGCGGGCAGCGCTTCGCTGTGGAACTCGCGGAACTGTGGCGCCCTGGCGGCGGTGGTGAAGCCACCGTAGGCGATTCGCTCGCGGTCGAGCGCGAAGGCGTGCGGGGGCGCCGGGATCGGCCGAAGGCCGAACAGGGCCTCAGTCCACGAAGGTAACTTTATTGATTTCACGGAGTGTGGTGACTCCCTGGAGGGCCTTCTCGAGAGCGGACTCTCTGAGGAAGGTCATGCCCTCTTCCTTGGCCGTTCGTTTGATTTCCGACGCCGGGCGCCGATCGAGGATCAATTCCCGAATGTGGTCCGAGAGGTTCAGCAACTCGGACACGGCGAGACGCCCGAGGAAGCCGGTGCCGTTGCACTCGATACAGCCGGTCCCCTCATAGAAGGTGTAGTCCACGTAGGTAACCGGGTCGAGACCGCTGTGCAGCAGCAACTCCCGCGACAGCTTGGTGGGCCGGCGGCAGTGCGGGCAGATCTTGCGCACCAGGCGCTGCGCCAGCACGCAGTTGAGCGCCGACACGAAGTTGTAGAGGTCGACGTTCATGTTCAGGAAGCGGCCCAGCACGTCCACCACGTTGTTGGCGTGGACGGTGGTGAACACCAGATGGCCGGTCAAGGCGGACTGAATGGCGATCTGTGCCGTCTCCTCGTCGCGGATCTCGCCGACCATGATCTTGTCCGGATCGTGGCGCAGCACCGAGCGCAGGCCGCGGGCGAAGGTCAGGCCCTTTTTCTCGTTGACGGGGATCTGGGTGATGCCCTTCAACTGGTATTCGACCGGATCCTCAATGGTGATGATCTTGTCTTCCGCCGACTGGATCTCCGACAGGCAGGCGTAGAGGGTGGTCGTCTTACCGGAGCCGGTGGGGCCGGTGACCAGCACCATGCCGTAGGGCTCCAGGATGAACTTGCGCAGCTTGACCAGGGTTTCGTCGTCGAAGCCGAGGATGTCGAGGCGCAGGTTCTTGAATTCCTCGTTCATCGACTCCTTGTCGAGAATACGGATCACGCAGTCCTCGCCGTGGACGGACGGCATGATCGACACGCGGAAGTCGATGGTGCGGCCACGCAGCCGCAGCTTGAAGCGACCGTCCTGCGGGATGCGCTTCTCGGCGATGTCGAGCTCCGCCATCACCTTGATGCGGCTGATGATGGTCTGGTGGTGGCGCTTATCGATCGGCTCCATCGCCTGGTAGAGCACGCCGTCGATGCGGTACTTGATCACCACTTCCGTGTCGCGCGTTTCGATGTGGATGTCCGAGGCGCGGCGCTGGATGGCGTTGAACAGCGTCGAGTCCACCAGCTTGATGATCGGGCTGGTGTCGGCGCTGATGCTGTCGATGGAGAGGATTTCCTGCCCGTCCTCGTCTTCCTGCACGAGCTGCATACGGAAGCCTTCGGTGGCTTCGTCGAGCACTCGCTGGGCGCTCTCGGACTTCTGCAGGATCTCCTCGACCTCCGAGCGCAGGCCGACCTTCACCTCCACCGGCTGGCCGAGCTGCATTTCGAGTTCGTCGATTTTGAAAACGTTCGACGGGTCCGCCATGATCACCGCCAGGCGGCCCTCGAGCTGCTCCTGCGGCAGGAAGCTGTAGCGCAGCATCAGATCGAAGGGGATCCGCCGAAACAGATCGTTGTCGATCCGGAAGGAACTCATGTCGATCAGTTCGAGACCGTAGCGCTCGGCGAAGCTGTGCGCTTCCTGCGCTTCCCGCTCGCGGGCACCCTCGGCGGTCTCCATCTGGAGAGCTTGCGGATCGAGATCTACGGTCATGGCAACAAACTCCTGGTGGACGAAGGGACCCTCATCAGCTCACCGACCCCATCGCACTGAACAGCGGAATATAGATCGAGACCAGAAGAATGCCCACCACGATGCCGAGAAACACCAGCATCAGCGGCTCGACCAGGGTCAGGATCCGCTGCAGACGGGTTTCCACCCGCTCGTCGAACAGATCCGAGACGCTGGAGAGCATCTCGTCCAAGGAACCGGTCGACTCGCCGACCTTGATCATGTCGATCGCCATCGGCGGAAACACGTCGCTCGCCTCGAGGGCTTCGTAGAACGGTTCGCCCTC
This sequence comes from Acidobacteriota bacterium, assembly GCA_039030395.1. Lineage (NCBI taxonomy): Bacteria > Pseudomonadati > Acidobacteriota > Acidobacteriota bacterium. Next base: position 28,371 of record JBCCEF010000027.1, on the reverse strand, counting down.
GCGCACCCGCTGGATGTTGGGTTCCAGGCTGGTACGCACCTTGGCGTTGCCCACCGCATTGACGGAGATCTCGAGCGCCGGAACCAGCGGCATGCCGCCGGCCAGGAGCGTCGACAGGGAGCGGCAGAACTCCGACAGCGAGAACAGCATCAGGACCGGGCCGAGGAGCGGCGTTCTCAGCTTGATGGCGTCCATCGCGCGGGCGCCCTCCGGCCGGCGGGACCACACCCGCACGGCGACGGCCGCGGCGGCGATCGCCAGCACCGCCCAGATGCCGTTCGGGACCAAGAACGCGGTTTCGCGCGAGAATCCCGATACGCCGAGGACCGCCTTGGTGATGAAGGGCAGCTCCGTATCGGAATTCTCGAAGAAGGCGCTGAATTTGGGCACCACGTAGAAGGTCATTACCAGGATCATGATCAACGCCAGGTTGATCAGCACCGCCGGATAGACCAGCGCCGAAACCACTCGCCGCCGGGCCTCGATCACCAGGTTCTGGTGGCGGATGAAGCGGCGGATCACCGCTTCCAGCTCGCCGCTTCGCTCGCCGGCCTTCAAGGTGGGGGCGTAGAGGCGCGGGAACTGGTCGCCGTAGGACTCGAAGATCTCCGATAGATCTTCGCCGGAGCGAACCCGCTCGCGCACCTCCGCCAGAATTGGCCGCAGCGAGGGATCCTCCATGCGCTCCAGCATCAGGTCCAGCGCCTGCATCAGCGGCAGGCCGGCCCGTAGCAGTGCCGCCAGCTCCTGGTTGAAGATCAGGAACTGGCGGTCGCCCACCCTCTTGCGGCGGTTGACGAACGGCAGATCGAGGGACAGACCCTTGCGGCGGACTTCGAAGATGTGAAATCCGCGCTTCTGGAGATCGCTGCGCAGGGCCGTTTCATCGGTCGCCTCGAAGGGCTTTTCGATGATCCGGCCCTCGGGCGTGCCGACGCGACAGACGAACTCCACCGCCTACTCCAATTCCCGAACCGTCAGCCGGCTGCCCGGCCGGGCCGTGATGGCGACCATCAGGGCGCTGTCGCTCGTTTCCGTGCGGGCCAGGCCGAGGGTGGTGGTCTTGCCCACGAAGAGATTGAGGTTGGTGTGGATCAACGAGCCGCCTTCGGCGCCGTCGATCAGGCGCTCCACCTTGAAATCCCGCAGCTTCAAGCGCTCGGTGCGGTTGGGGGTGGCGACGACGGTGCCGAGCCGGAAGGCCACCCGGTAGCTCCTGTTGAGGTCGTAGGACACCGCTTCGCCCTCGAGCGTCTGGAGGCGAGCCCGGGCCACCAGGCGGAAACTCTCGTAGCGCAGCAAGCTGCGCAGCTTGCCGGCCAGCGCCGTCGGCACCCGGGCATTCTCCGGAATCGGACCCTGCGCTCGCGAAAAGGCTCGCAGGACGACGACCTCGAGTTCCAGGGGCTGTGGCTCGTGATCGAAGCTGTGCACCTTCGGCCCGATACGGGCGAGGGAGGCCAGGGTGTCCCGCACCACCAGGGTGTTGCTGCGCGCCTGGAGCTCGACGGAACCGCGATTCGAGAGCATCGGCTTCACCAGCTCCAGCGCCTCTTCGGCCGGCTGGTGCTCCAGGGTGAAGACGTGGAGGCGCAGATCCTCTTCCTCCGGCGCCGGGCTGATGCGCGATGGGTTGGAGTCCTGCCGCAACACCTGGGCAGCCGCCGGAAGCGCTGCCAGGCACGGCAGCGACAGCACCCACAGGCAGACGAAAAGACGGCGTAGATTCAGCATCAGAGTGGTGGAGAAGACGGCCCGGCTACACATCCAGCGTTTCGTGGACGACCATCACGACGTGCAGGTCATCCTCCGCGAGCTGGTAGACGCTGGCGGCGGCGGGGCGCTGGAGATCATCGAACACCGGTTGCTCGGCGTAGGCGTCCATCGGCTCGGCGAAGGCGTCGAGGGGGTCGGTCCACGGCATTGGCTCTACCGCGCCGGCGGACGGAACCGCCGCCGTGATGCTCGGTGCCGGCGGGCCGGAATCCTCGCCGACGCCGGTTCCGTTGTCGACCACTCCCAGGCTCACCAACATCACGGCGAAGGCCGCGGCGGCGGCATAGCGCATCCAGGAAGTTCCGGTGAGGCGCGTCTCCCTGTGTGTGCGCTGACCGCGGCGCAGGGCCTCGACGGAGATCCGCATGCGCTCCACGTCCACCTCGTCTTCGAGGGTGGGGATGTCCTGCCGGAGCGGGCGCAGCAGGGCGAGGGGGTCGCTGGCGGCGGCGCGCGGGCCGCAGTCTGCGCAACCCGAGGCGTGGTCCAGCGCCTCGTTCCACCGGGCGTCTGCGGCTTCGCCGGCCGCCGGGTCACGGCGCATGGCGGCGAGGTTCCGCCAGTCGGGGCACTGCGCGTTCAGCAAGCTCACGATGCCTCCTCCGCCGGTGCCGCATAGCCTTCGGGAGCGTACTCCGGGTATCGCTGCACCAGCTCCCGGCGCAGGACCTTGCGGGCGTTGAACAGGTGGTTGCGCACCGTCGATTCGCGGCAGCCGGCGACCTTCGCCACCTCTTGGGAAGAGAGGCCCTCGATCTCCCGCAACACGAACACCAGGCGCTGCTTTTCGGTCAATTCCGAGGAGAGTTCCCGAAAGATGCCGAAGACCTCGTCCTGCCGCAGGTCCCGGGAGGTGCCGCCCTGGCCCGAAGAAACCTGCCGCAGATGCTGCTGCATCGGCTCAGCGGAGCGCTCGCGGCTCTTGCGGGAGCGCAGGTGGTCGATCGCCAGATTGCTGGCGATGCGGTAAATCCAGGTGTTCGGCGACCATTTCTCGTTGAACTTCCGCCGGTTCTCCCACACCTTGAAAAAGGTCACCTGCACCACGTCCTGGGACTCTTCGCGATCGCCCAGGATGCGGTAGACAAGTTGGATTAGAGGCTTGGTCTTGCGCCCGATCAGCTCGTTGAGGGCGGATTCGTCGCCCTGCCGGACGGCGATCAACAGATCGCGGTCGGACACCTCTTGCAGGGTGGCTTGGTGACGGTTGGCGGAATAGACGAGTTGAGGCATGATTTCGATTCGCTCCCTGAACGTATACGGGGTACTGTCTTCGACCGTCTACCGATCGCGCTGCGGTCCGGCGCGAGGCCTCGGTACGCACCCGGCGGCAGCGCCCGTAAAGGAGCCCGGGCATTATACTTTGGGCTCCCGTGGGGGCCTTCCCGCGGGGGCCGTTTCCGGGCCGCCCTCCTCCCATGTGGATCCTCTACCAGATCGCCTACGCCCTCGCTCTCGGTCTGGCGGCTCCGATGCTGCTTTTGAAGCGTGGCCGGCACTACCTGCCGACCCTCGCCGGGCGCCTGGCGAGGCGCTTGCCGCCGGCACCGCCAGGAGGCGAACCCATTTGGATTCACGCTGTCTCCGTCGGTGAAGTGGGAGTGGCCGGCACGCTGGTTGGCGCCCTCGACCCGGAGCTGCCGCTGGTGGTCACCACCGTGACCCCCACCGGCCAGGAGCGTGCGCACAAAACCTTGAGCGCGCGCGCCGCCATCGCCTATCTGCCCTTCGAGGTGGGCTTTGCGGTCAACCGATTCCTGCGAAGATTTCTTCCCCGCGCCCTGGTGCTGGTGGAGGGCGACTACTGGCCGCTGGTGCTCAAGGCCATCACTCGGCGCGGTGGCCCGGTGGCGGTGGTCAACGGGCGGGTGGGAGACGGTAGCTTTCGGCGCATGCGGCGGTTGCGGTTCTTGCTCGGGCCGCTCCTCGGTCGGGTCGAGCGTTTCGGGGTGCAGAGCCGAGAAGATCGCGACAAGCTCCTCGCCCTGGGGGTCGAGGCCGAGCGGGTGGTGGTCACCGGCAACCTCAAATTCGAATCGCCGGAGCCTGCCCGCACGCCGGAACTTGAAGATGCTCTGCGCAAGCTCGCCAAGGGGCGGCCCCTCTTGATCGCCGGCTCCACCATGGAGGGCGAAGAGGAACTCGTCCTCGACGCCTTCGAGGCCGCCGGCGACGCCCTGCTCATCCTGGCGCCGCGCCACCCGGAGCGCTGGCCATCGGTGGCGGGTCTGCTCGAAGTGCGGGGCATTCCGTACCGGCGCCGTTCGGCCCTCGACCAAGGTCCGCCGCCGAAGGTCGTGCTGCTCGACAGCCTTGGCGAGTTGGCCGGCCTCTACCGCATCGCCACCAGCGCCTTCATCGGCGGTACCCTGGTGCCCACCGGCGGCCACAACCCCATCGAACCGGCCCGCTTCGGCGTCGCCACCGTCGTCGGTCCGTCGATGGAGAACTTTCGCGCCATGGCGCAGGACTTTGACCGCGCCGAAGCCTGGGAGCAAGTTGCCGACGCCGAGGCCCTCGGTGTTCTGTGGCGTCAATGGGTAGAGACCCCCGGCCTGGCCCGCAAAGTGGGCCGCAGCGCCAAGGCTCTGGTGGAATCAAATGGCGGAGCGCTCGCAAAAACCCTCGAAGTACTGCGACCGCTCCTCCAGCCGTCGGAATCCGGGAAGGCACCATGAAGCTCACCCCACCTCGCTCCCCGTGGCAGCTCATCTACGGCGGCGCTCACCACTTGCGGCGGCGGTGGTGGACATCCCGGGCCGGCACTCTGCCGCGGCCGGTGATCAGCGTCGGCAACCTGCACTGGGGCGGCACCGGCAAAACGCCCTTGACCGCCGCCATCGCCGGCTGGTTGCGGGACCAGGGCCAGCAGGTGTGCATCCTGTCCCGGGGCTACGGCGGCAGCGGCAAAGGAGTGCGGGTGGTCAGCCGCGGCGAAGGACCGCTCCTCGGGCCCAAGGTGGCCGGCGACGAACCGGTGCTCCTGGCCGGCGCCCTGCCGGGCGTCTCCGTGGTCGTCGGGCCGGATCGCCACCGTGCCGGCCTCCAGGCCCTCCAGCGGCTGGATCCGGCACCGGACCTCTTTCTCCTGGATGACGGCTTCTCCCACCTCCGTCTGGCGCGGGCTCTCGACCTCTTGGTCCTGCCGGCCTCGGACCTCTTCGGCGGTGGCCGCCTCCCTCCCGGGGGTCGACTGCGGGAACCCCTCGCCTCGGCAAAGCACGCCCACGCCCTCCTCATCACCGGCTCCGCCCGCAGGGAAATGGCCCAGAGCGCCGCCCAGGCCCTCCGTGCCTTCGGCTTCGCCGGTCCCGCTTTCGCCGCCCCCACCCGCATCGGCGAAGCCCGTCTTGCCTCCGGCGAGCCGCTGCCCCCAACCACTCCCCTGGTCGCCGCCGCCGGCATCGCCCGCCCCGAACGTTTCTTCGACGCGGCCGTCGCCCAGGGCCTTGACCTGCGCGATCGAATGACCTTCCCGGATCACCACGCCTATCTCGAGGCCAGCCTCGAAAAACTGCGCAACGCCCTGGACCAAACCGCCGCCGGCGCGCTGCTCATCACCGAGAAAGACCTGGTCAAACTGCGCGGCCGGAGCGATCTGCCGCTGGCCTACCTACCGGTGCGGGCGGAGCCGGAGGAGGGTTTTTGGGAGTGGTTGGGGGTAGCCGGTGGGCTGATCGAGGAGCTGCCAAGCGGAGACGTCACTAGATGAGCCTACGGTCCACCGAATCTCCCTTGGCGATCCGGTCGATTCTGATCGGCTCGGTGACCTGGGTAGTGATCATCGTGATGCTTGTGTTCTCAGGATTCGTTCTCACGCTCCTTTCCCAGAACGAGGCGCTGGTCCGGCCACTGGCCGGGGCCGTCGTCGGCCTTTTCTTCGCCTCGGTGATTCCCTTCGGACTGGGAATGACCTATGGCGTCAAGAGCCTGTCGCGGGAGCCGAAACTCCTGGCCCTCCTCGGTGGCGCGATCAACGGATTCGGCCTGCTGATGTTGACTGTGGTCCTGCTGGCGATCTTGGTGGAAGGCTAGTCTGTGTCGATCGGACCTGCAGAGATTGGTGGGAATCAGGGAGACAAAGGGGGATCTGGCGGAAGGCTAGAGCAGCTTGGGCACCAGAGCGACCAGGCCGTCGATACCGGCATGGGCCACGAAGCCGACGGCGAACGCCTCCAGGTAGTCGCGGCGGGCGCCTCCGAAAGGCCGGTCGCCGGCCACTCGCCAGCCTTGGATCAGCAGGCCGATGGCGAGCGCGAGCAGGAATCGTAGGTTGAAGAAGAGACTGCCCAAGCGCCGGGCAGCGACGATCGGGTCCGCTGCGATTTCGATGGCGGCGGCTCCATCGCCCAGGAGCTGGCTCGCCGTCGCAGCGTCAGCGGCGTCGACCGGCTGGCCGCTCACGCGCACAGACACCCGGTAGCGGCCCGGCGCACGGTAGCGATGCTTCAACACGGGCTGCTGTCGCAGGGTCTCCGCGTCGCCGACCCAGGCCGCCGACCCGTCACCGAAGTCGACCCTCACCTCGCTGCCTGCACCCCACACCGGATCGAGATTCCGCACCTCGACGCCGATCCGGCGCCCGCCCAACCGCTTCGCCGGCGGCGTCACGACGGACACGTCGAGCGGGCGCACTGGGAGAAGAAGTCGCTTCGCCTCGGGCACCGCAGCGCGAACTCCCGATGAGTGAGCAGCGGCCAGCAGATCTTCGGTAGGCGCCGGGATGCGCCGGAAGCCGGCGACGAACAATCGGTTTTGCAGCTTCAGGAACCGACCGGACACGTTGGTGAGCGCCGAGTGGCAATCGGCGTCCTCGCGCACCGTGGCGATCTGCTGGCGCAGACCTTCGATCTCCCGGTCGGCAGTAGCCATTTCGGGATCGTCCTGCAGTACGGCGAGTTGCTCGCCGGCCCCGACGAGCTGTAGCGAGAGCGAGGCTTTCCAGTTCCGGCAGTACGGCAGCAAGACCGACGCCTGCGCCGCTCGCGTCTGCTCCTCTTGGTACTCCAGCCAAGCGTCGCTGAGCTCGCCCAGGCCGCCGAGCGCCGCTTCCCAGCTCTCAGCCTGGGCTTGCTCCCCAATCCGCGTGATGAGCCCAGCGAGCTGCTCGCGACGCGAGGGGTCCTCGACCACTTGGATGCGCTCGCGCCACAGCTCCAGTGCGCCCCCAATCGCCGCGATCTTGCCTTCGGGTGACGGATCGGGCGCCAGGCTCTCCACATAGGCATCGATCCTGGCCCGGCTCGTGCGGGCATCGGCCGCGTCAAACGCCGCTTGGATCCGCTGGATCAGAATCTCGTTCTCGAACGCATACGCTGCGGTGGTCGCTTCCTGGATCTGTTGGTGCGCCAGGCGGAACCGTTCTGGCGTAGGTTCGGCCAGCGAGAGCCGCGCGCCGGCGAGAGCCGCTCGAAGCCGACTTCGACCCGCCGGGTCGACCTCCGGCCGGTCGGCGATAGCGGCCACGTACCCCGCCGAGATCGAAGTATCGGAGGCCAACCGGCTGAACACCCAGTAGTTCTCCACCGCCTGGTCCAGCTGGCGCGCAGCCCTCCGCATCAGGCGGCGGGTCGCCACCGCCGATCGCTGAGCCCGGGCCAGCTCGCTGGCGCTCGCGGCCCGGGCCACTCGCTCGACCTCGGGTCGTAGCGTCGCTTCGATCGAGGTGACCGTATTGCCGACGTCCAGCCGCCAGCGGCTGTCGAGGAACCGCTCGAGCCCATCGCCCAGCTCGCCGTCACCGACCCACGAGCCGGGAGCCTGGTCGCGCAGCGCCAGGGCCGCATCCATGCGTTGGCTCAGCGCACTCCAGTCTGCTGCGACCGCCTCGGCGCCCATCGCGGCCGGATCGCTGCCTCCGTATCGCTTCCGCAATCCCGCGGCCCCCTCCCGGGCGGCAGCCTGCCGTCGCCCGGCACGCTCGATCCGATCGTCGCGCAGACTCAGGGGCCGACTTTCGTCGAGAAAGCGAAAGGCGTCGCCAAACGCCTCCTCGGTCTCTTGCACGGCGACCGGATCGAGCTCGCGCGCCAAGCTGCGGTCGACCATTTCGTCGAAGGCACGGCGCTCAGCGAGCACCCGGGCCCGTTCGTCGCGGAGCTGCCCCTCACCCGCCAGGAAGGCGAGGATGCCAACCGTGAGGAGGCCGAGGAGCAGGAAGGCTACGGGCCACACCCAATGAGCCCGCACTGTCAGGATCACCGGAGTTCGTGTCGCCACCGCCCCACTCTCGTCGAGGATCAACAACTCGCTGTCGTAGGTACCCGGACAGAGATCGCCCTGCACGGTCAGCGTCGCCTCGATCGCACTGCCGACCGCCGCCGCGGTACTTGCGCCATGCACCGAGGTCACCAGTCGGGCCGAGGTCGCCGTGCCGTCGTCGGCCCGGCGTATCGGAACCGGCGGTGGGCTGGCCGGACTGAACGCTCCCGGCCCCGCCACGACGAGCGAGACAGGGCTACGGCCGAAGCGTGCCCTACCGACGCCGCGCGACGCTAGCAGCCCCCACGGATGAACGGCCTGAAGGCGCACCGTACTCGGTCCGGCAAGTGCCGGTCGTCCCTCCTTCGATGGGCTCATTTACAACGAAGCTTAGCTTGTTCGCCGATCTTTGGGGTTTTGGTCGCTTTAGGCAACGGTCGACACGAATCTGACGAGGCTAGGTTGGTGGAGTCAAGCGACCTAGAGGCGGGGATTCCTAGATTGGTTGGGACGCAGGGAGTCGAACCCCGATTCCACGCTCCAGAGGCGCGTGTCTTGCCATTAGACGACGTCCCAAAGGGGATCGAGAGGCTATCGGATCCTCGGAGGTCGGGTCAAGGTGATGGCGCCCGGTCTTGCTGCGGGTTTGGCGGCTCAGGCCGGTTCGCGGATTTCGTCCAGATAGGCGATGAAGGCGGTGAGGCGGCGATGGGTGGCGTCGCGGCCGACGAGGGCGACCAGATCGAAGACCGGTGGGCCGGTCTTGGAGGCGGAGACGGCCATTCGCAGGGGGTGGATCAGGTGACCGGCTTTTTGGCCGAGTTCTTCGCACAGGGCGCGCAGCGCCTGGTCAAGGGGGTCGATGTCGAAGGTCTCCAGGGCACTGTAGTGGTCGCGTAGCTGGGCGATGTGCTCCCCAAGGCCCTCTTTGTTGGCGAATCTGGCACAAAGGGCGGGGTCGTAGGTGAGATCGTCGACGAAGTAGTGGCCGATGCCCTCGGCCAGTTCGCGTAGGTTGTGGGCGCGCAGACGGTGGAGGGTGACGGCTTCCCGTAGGCGCTCCGGGTCGGCGTTCGCCAGGCCCGCTTCGTCCAGGAAGGGCTCCAGGTGCGGCCAGATCTCTTCGAGCGGGGAGTTGAACAGGTACTGGGCGTTCATCCAGGCCAGTTTGTCCGCATCGAACACCGCCGCCGAGGTGTTGAGGCGGTCGATGGTGAAGAGGTCGACCATTTCTTCGCGCGAGAGGATCTCCCGGTCGTCGCCCGGCGACCATCCCAGTAACGCTAGGAAGTTGTAAAGCGCCTGGGGCAGTACTCCCTGGGCCCGGAACTCCTCGACGGAGGTGGCGCCGGTGCGTTTCGAGAGGCGCTTCTTGTCCGGCCCGAGGATCAGCGGCAGATGCCCGAAGGTGGGCACCGGCGCGTCCAGGGCGCGAAAGAGGGCGATGTGCTTGGGGGTGTTCGACAGGTGGTCGTCGCCGCGCAGGACGTGGCTTACGGCCATGTCGATGTCGTCGCTGACGACGGACATGTGGTAGGTCGGCGAGCCGTCCGATCGCAGCAGGATGAAGTCGTCCAGGGCGTCCGGTGGAAAGTCGACTTCACCCCGCACGAGATCCTCGAAGCGGATGTGGTCCTCGCCCATGCGGAAGCGCACCACGAAGGGCGTGTTCGCCGCCATGCGCCGCTCGATGTCGTCCACCGCCAGGTGGGCGCAGGTTCCCGGGTAGCGAAAGCGCTCGCCCAGTTTCTCCGCCGCTCGGCGCTGCTCGGCCAGTTCTTCCGGGGTACAGAAGCAGCGGTAGGCGCGGTCCGCCGCCAGCAGATCGTCCACCCGCTCGCGGTGCCGGTCCACGCCGGCGCTCTGCAGGAAGGGACCCTCGTCCCAGCCGCATCCCAGCCACTCGAGGGCATTCTGGATCTGGCGGGTCATCGCTTCGTCGGAGCGGGCGCGGTCGGTGTCCTCGATGCGCAGCAGGAATTCTCCCCCGAGGTGGGCGCGCAGCAGGTCGTTGTAGATCGCCGTGCGGGCGCCGCCGACGTGGAGATAGCCCGTGGGAGATGGGGCAAAGCGGACCCGGACAGGGCCCTCGAGGGTGTTCGATGTCATGGTTTTGGGTTCCTCTCTGGTGAGGCCGAACCTTACCAGCCGGTCCCGAAATTTTGGGGGACCAAGAGTCGCCGATCCCCCGCCGCCCGAGTAGGATGGTAGGCACTTATATTCCGAGACGTATGTTTTTAGGCGGTTTTTGGCGATCGTGTGCACGCCAAATCGTTAGATTTGTTGCCTCAAATGATAATCAAATCGACGGGATCGCTGATGTGGGCATGGTGCCGGCTTCGGTCGATCCTGGATGAGAGGAGGACTTATGTCTAAGTCTTTTGGTTGTTTGCTGGTCCTGCTGGTGGTTACGATTCTCTGCGCACCGGTAACCGTCGCGGCGCCGATGGATGCCTCGGAACGCTCGACAGTTTCCTTTGCAGGCGATTTGTGGTCGCAGGCGGTGAACTGGTTCCACGCCGTCGCCGGATCGAAAAGCGGTCCGCCCGACAAGGCTCCGGATGGCTCCGGAGCCGAGTCGCAGGAAGGCTGTGACCAAAATGAGCACGGCCCAGGAATGGATCCCAACGGCTAGCCATTTGGCCTTGCTGAGGGGTGTCGGGTCGCCGACACCCCTTTCATCTGTGTCGAAGATCGGTTATTTTTTATGAAACATCTATTTTGATTCGACTTTGGCTACTCCGAGGGGTGCATCCTTGATCGATATTCACCTGACCCGTGAACTGCTGCAGGCAGTGACCCGGGGGGAGCTTCACCCCTCGGTGCTGACGACGACCCTGCTTGAGCATCTGATGGCGCTCTGTCCGACCTGCCATGAGGAGATCGAGGCGTGGCGATCCGAGTCATCGAGCACGGGTTCGGCTTGCCGAACAGACTCCTTCGAGAAGGCCCAGGCGATGCGCACTGCGGTGGAGCGCTCGGCAAGTCAGGTCGGCCGGCAGGAGGTCGACCTACGGGTTGAGAGACGGGAAGCCAAGAAGGATTTCAACACCCTGATGCGCCTTGTCCCGGAATCGCGCCTGGACCGTATTCGGGGAGCCTATAAGCGATTTCGCAGTCCGTTCCTGGCCGAGCGCCTGCTGGATCGGTCGCGGAGCTACCTGCCAAACGAGCCGGCCCAGGCGTTCCATTTTGCTGAACTGGCCCATGTGGTGGCGCAGTGGGGCCGCGATCGCATCATCGCCCATGAGATGCAGACCTTGGCGCTCGCCAACATGGCGAATGCTCGTCGAGCACTGGGAGAGATTCGGACTGCCGATGCCCTATTTCGGCAGGCGCGGTCCGTGGTGCGCATGGAAGGGGTGACGGAGAAGCTCGTCTACGCGGAACTGGACTGGCGAGAGGGAACCTTGCGCCGTGACCAGAGGCGGTTTGACGAGGCGGAAACCCTGCTGGAACGCTCCGTTCTGCACTATCGCTTGGCGGGCGATCGCGGGGCCTCGGTGGCTAGCGTCCTCCTCAGCTTGGGGGAGGTCTATCGGGAAATAGGAGAGCTGCAAAAAGCGCTGGCGTCGATTGACGATGCCTTGCAGTGCATCGATCCGGAGCAAGAGGATCGCCTGTTCCTGATGGCTTGCCACAATCGGGCGCTTTGCTTCTACCACCTCGATCGCTATGAGGACGCACGCGTCGCGCTGGAGGAGAACCATTCTCTCTACGCCCGCTTCCCGGATCGCTGGACGCAGTTGCGGGCGCTTTGGCTCGAAGGCAAGGTGCTTCGCGGTTTGGGCGAGACGCAGACGGCGGAAAGGACCCTAGAGAGTGCGCGAGACGGGTTCCTCGAAGGGGGCCGTCCGTTCGATGCCTCGCAGGTGGCCTTGGACCTTGCTTTGGTGTACTCGGACATGGGGCGCGCCGCGGAGTTGCAGAGCTTGTCGGACGATCTGGTGACCGTGTTTCAGGGACAAGAACTTCACCGTGAGGCGATGGTGGCCCTGGTGCTGTTCCGGCAAGCGGTGCGGGACAACTCCCTCACCCGGGCAATTGTGGACCAACTCCATCGCTGCCTGAGCCGCGCCCCCGAGGATCGGGAAGCGTCCCTTCAAGAGCCTTCCTAGCCGTGCCGCCGACCTTCGGCACTCGCCGCCAATAGGGCCTCCGGGTTTCCGCTCCCGAGCCTATGGAACCGTCGTCGTCCAGGCGTCGGTATTACCGGATTCGAAGCCGTCCACCAGCAGCCATTTCTGGCGGTTCATGAACACCATCACCGAAGGGTCCCCGGAGTTGCCGACCACTAGGTCCGGTGCGCCGTCGCCGTCGATGTCGCCGAAGGCCAGGGCGGTGCCGACGGCGGAGGAGTCGAAGGTCCAGGTGGGGGCGGTGTCCAGCACGCCGCCGCGGTTCAGGTAGATTTGCGCCTTGCCGTTGGCGAAGTGGACTTCGGCGAGGTCCGGGTCGCCGTCCAGGTCGATGTCCTCGAAGCGTAGCTCCGCGTGGCCGAAGAAGGTGCCGGTGGCCGTCTGCGGGCTGCCGAGGGTGCCGTCGGTGTTGAAGTAGACGAGGGTCGGGTCATGGCCGAGAGCGAGATCTTGGTCGCCGTTGTCGTCCACATCGGCCCAGGCGACGCCCTTGTCCGTGTCGTCGTCACCGGTGGTCCAGGTGGTGGTGCTTTCGAGGGTCCCTTGATCGTTGCGATAAACGCCGCTTTCGAAGTTCGCCCACTTGGAGACGGCGAGATCTTCCCACTCGTCGTCGTCGAGGTGACCGAAGGCGAGGAAGTTCTGGATCGACATCTCCGGGGAAAGCGCTGCGGGAGTGGTGGGCAGCACCCCGGCGTTCGACTCGAAGATGTAGATCGGCCGGAAGGGGTCGTCCTGGGAGCGGCCCTGGTTGGCGGTCACCACGTCCACGTCGCCGTCGTGGTCGAAGTCGAAGGGCAGCGCGTAATTGGTCCAGGAGGAGTCCGTGGAGAGCCAGCCGGGGGTGGTCGCCGGGCCGTTCGGGCCGCCGAAGTAGATCACCGAAGGATCGTAGCTCCCGCCGCCATTGGCGGCGAAGACGTCCGGGAAGGCGTCGTCGTTCAGCAGGGCGACCTGAATATCGCCGGTGGAGCGCTGGTCGTCGGACGCCCAGGAGGGGGAGCCTTCGAGGCCGCTGCCGGTGTTGAAGTAGATGAAGTTTCGCCAGTCGTCGTAGGGCGGAAAACTGTTCGAGATGTAGCAGCCGACCACCACATCCTGCCGGCCGTCGCCGTTCATGTCTGCCACCTGCAGGCCGCCGACCTGGATGCGGAGGTCGTTTTCCCAGTCCGGCGTGGTCGGGTAGGGCACTTCGGTGCCGCCCGGAGGAGGAGTTTCCGCGGCGGACTCTCGTTCGTCGAGGAGTACCGTTTCGAGGCTGTCCGAGGAGATTTCGACGGCCACTGGCGTGCTGGCCACCGGCGCGGCGAGAATCGACAGCCCGAATGCGAGGACGATGTACATCAGCACCTTCTTCCCGGCGCATACGAAGGCCCTCGGCGGGTTGGAGCGCTTCTAGCGCCTGATCTGGATTTCGCGTTCCATCATATGCCTTCTCCCTCCACCCGATGTCCTGCTTCCCGCAGGGTGTCGAGGGCGCGGGGCAGATTCTCTTGCGAAACGAACAGGTAGTCCGTGTCGAAGGTGGCGACGGCCAAAATGCCCACTTCTGCCGCTGCCAAGGGGCCGGTGACAGAAGCGAGAACGCCGGTTTGGTCGAACGCGAAGGTGCCAGCGAAGCGGATCAGCCGCCAGCCGCCCTGGTGCCGGACGTCCGCTGGAACGGCGTTTTCCGGGCAGAGGATGGACAGCTCGGCGGCGGTGCGGGTGATGGATGCGAAGGTGCCGCCTTCGGCCCACTCGGGAATCGCCGCATCCGGAGCGAGCCGGCAGACGGCCCAGCGACCGGGTAAGACGGTGAGGTCGAGTTTCATGGCCTATCTCCTCCAGAAGCGGAACATGAAAAGGGCTGCAATGGAGTAAACCTCCAGGCGACCGACCCACATCAAAAGGACCATCAAGAGTTTTTCCCAGGGTTTGAAGAAGGCGTAGGACTGAGTTGGGCCCACGGCGTCGAGGCCTGGGCCGATGTTGCCGAGGGTAGCGATGGCGGCGGTACCGGCGGTGACCAGGGAGTGGCCGCCGAGGGTTAGGAGCAGAGTTCCTACGCCCCAGCTCGAAAGAAAGAGAATGAAGAAGCCGGTGACACTCCGCACCACCGATTCCGGCACTGCCTTGCCGCCGACGAAGACCGTCGCCACGGTGTTCGGGCTGAACGACAGGCGGACCTCCCGAAAGGCCGTCTTGAGGCCCACCACCATCCGCATCACCTTCATCGAGCCGGAGGTCGAGCCCGCACAGCCTCCGACGAACATCAGGATCACCAGGAGCATGCGTGACAGATTGGGCCAGGCGTCGAAATCTTGCGAGGTGAAACCGGTGGTGGTCATGATCGAAACGACCTGGAAGGCCGCATCGAGGGGCAGTCGGGCGTTGAGCTCGAAGGTGCCGGAACGCCACAGATTGATGGTCACGATCAGCGCAGCGACGCCGATGACCGTCAGGTAAAGACGAAACTCGAAGTCCCGCAGCAAATTCCAGCCTCGCTTTCGGCGAAGGCCGTAGTAGAGGGAGAAGTTGCCGCCGGCCAGGATCATGAATACCAAAATGATCAGATGGATCCAGGGCGAGGGGTAGGCTGCGATGGAGTCGGCGCGCGGTGAGAAGCCGGCGGTCGCAAGGGTACAGAAAGTGTGAGTGAGGGCATCGAAGAGACTCATGCCGCAGAGCTTCAGCAGCGTCGTTTGAACCAGGGTCATCCCAAGGTAGATGCGCCACAGGACGGACGCCGTGTCGCGAATGCGGGGCTGGAGCGCTTCGGCGGTGGGGCCGGGGATTTCGAGCTTGTAGAGAAAACGGGCGCCGGGGCCGAGTTCCGGCAGCAGAGCGACAAAGAGCACGATGATTCCCATTCCGCCCAGCCACTGGGTGAAGCTGCGCCAGAAGAGGATGCCGTAGCCCGCCTCTTCGATCGCCGGCAGCACCGTGGCCCCGGTGGTGGTGAAGCCCGAGGTGGCCTCGAAGAGGGCGTCTACCGGGTGGGCGAGGGTGCCCGTCAGGAGGTACGGCAGGGCGCCGAAGGCGGAGGCCAAGATCCAGCCGCCGACCACGATCAAGATGCCTTCCCGGCGGAAGATCTGAGTGGTGGCATTGCGGCTGGCACCGACCATGGCCAGGCCGCACAGGGCGGTGATGGCCATCGATATCAGGAAGGCGCCGGCGGCTCGGCCCTCGCCGTAGATCACGCTCACCACCGCCGGGAAGAGCAGGGCGAGGGCGAGCACCAGCACCAGGCGCCCGAGGAAGCGCAGAACCGGCCGCAGGTTCATCGCGGGCCACTCACGGCGAGCCGATCATGACGGTCGTTCGATCGCCGGGAACAGCAGCCGGACGGTGGACATCTCTTCGTCCTGGACGAAGAGGATGACCATGTCGCCGGCTTCGAGGCGATCCTTGCCCCGCGGCACGAACACCTTGTCGCCGCGCACCACCGTGCCGACGATGATGCCGCGCGGTGGTTTCATCTCCGCCAGGGTCACACCGGCCGCCGGGCTCGCCGCGTGCAGGGTACGTTCGATCACCTGGGCGGCGCCGCTCTGCAGCGACACGATGTTGGCGCGGTAGCCGTTGTCGATGTACTCCTGGATACGGTCCAGGGCCAGGGAGCGCGGCGAGAACACCTGCATCAACCCGAGGCGCCGCCACAGGTGCGAAGTCTCCGCCCGATCGACCAGCGCCACCACGTTCGAGACTCCAATCTCCTGGGCCAGCAGGCTGGCCATCAGGTTACTCTCGTCGAAGCCGGTAACGGCGAGGAAATAGCGCGCTTCCTCCACCCGCTCGGCCCGCAGCAGGGCGAGGTCCGTGGCGTCGCCGTGGAGCACGTGGAGCCACGGCAGGCTGGCCGCCAGCTCGCCGGCCCGGCTGCGATCGCGCTCGATGAGGGTGACTCGGGCGTCGAGGCCGGCGAGGGCCTGGGCGACCATTTGCCCGGTGCGGCTGCCGCCGGCGATCACCACGTCGCCGAGGCGCTGATTCTGAGCCGTGACCATCCGCTCGACGTCGCGGATGGACTCCGTGCCGGCGAGGATCAGAGCGTCGTCTCCGACCTCGGCGCGGTCGCCGCCGGAGGGAATGACCAGCCGGTCGCCGCGGAACAAGGCCACCACCAGGCTGTCCGGCGACAGTTCGACCTCGGAGAGCGGCTGGCGAACCAGCGGCGATTCCTCCGACAGAGCCACCTTTCGCAACTGCACCTTGCCCTCGGCGAAATACTCGACGGCGGTGGTGTCGAAGCCGCGAAAACAGTTGATGATGCGGCTGGTGGTGAGGACCTGGGTGGAGAGCAGCAGGTCGGCGTCGAAGGTCTGCTGGTAGGCCTTGCGGTGGCGCAGGAGTTCACTGCCGGCGCCCATCCGCACCACGCTTCGCCGAGCGCCGGCGCGCTTGGCGAGGAGCGAGGCGGCGAGGTTCGCCTGGTCGTCCGAAGTCACCGCCAGAAACAGGTCGCAGCCGGCGACCTGCGCCTCCTCGAGCACTCCGAGCCGGCTGCCGTCGCCCTCGATGACGCGGGCGTCGAGCTCTTCTTCGATACGCTGGGCGCGTGCCGGTGCAGTTTCGATGACGGTGACGCTGTGCCCCTCGTGGGACAGCGTGCGCGCGAGGTGAAATCCGACCTCGCCGGCTCCCATCACCACATAGCGGCTCATCTCCATAGCTCGGTTCCCGCTGAGAAGTCGACGTTCGGATCTCTGAAGTTGTGCCGATGTGTCCCTTGACTCGCCGGCTGGCCTACTGCTATTTAGGCAGGGAGCTTATTTTCTTTGACGGTGGCTCCGGAAGCCCGTGATGTTATCGCGTTCGCGCGGCGGGACTTCAGGGAGTTCACGGGGACAACGAACGAGGGAGGCATCATGAGGAGCCAACGCATCATCTGTCTGTTTCTCGCATCTTGGGTCGTTCTGACCGGCGCGGTCGTGGCTCAGGATGACGGGGGAATCGAGGGTACGGTCACGCGTGAGGACGGCAGCGCTATCGGTGGAGTCACTGTCGTCGTCGAGGGAACGAGCATGGCGACCGTCACCGGTTCCGATGGCGCCTTCGCCTTCGATGAGGTACCGGCGGGTACCTACTCCCTGAACATCAGTCTCGGCCAGAACGTCGACCGGGTGGACGGTGTCGAGGTCACCGCCGGTGAGACCGCCAGCGTTGATCAGCAGGTCGACTGGGAGGTGACCTTCGTCGAGACGATCACCGTGTTTTCGGCCTCGCGCCGCGCCGAGCGCATTGTCGAAGCGCCGGCGGCGGTGACCCTGATCACCGCCGAAGAGGTGGAGCGCGAGGCGGCCCACGGTCAGCTTCCGAAGCTGCTCGAGTTCACCCCCGGCGCCGAAGTCACCCAAAGCGGCCTCTACGACTACAACTTCAATACCCGCGGCTTCAACAGCTCGCTGAACCGGCGCGTGGCGGTACTGGTGGACGGGCGCAACCCGGCGGTGCCTTTCCTCGGTTCCCAGGAATGGCCGGCGGTTTCGTTCCCGCTCGACGATCTGGCGAACCTGGAGTTCGTCCGCGGCCCGAGCGCCGCCTTGTACGGCGCCAACGCGTCGAGCGGCGTGCTCAATTTGGTGACCAAGCGTCCGCGCGATAGCCAGGGCGTCAAGGTGCGCTTGGCCGCCGGTGAGATTTCCACCACCAACGCCGACGCCCGCTGGGCGGGCGCCTTGGGTAGCGACTTCTACCTCAAGCTGCAGGGTGGTCTGCGCGACAGCGGCGACTTCTCCGTTTCCCGCAACGGCCAGGCCGAGTACGTCGTTCCGTGCGGCGGCGGGGTGACCACCGACTGCTTGCCGCAGGAGGCGATTCCCTTGAATCCCGAGGACGCCGTCGAGGTGAAATTCGGCAGCGCCCGACTCGACAAGTACTTCGGCAACGACGACCTACTGTCCATCGACGTCGGCCTCGCCCAGTCCGAGGGTGTGGTGGCCCAAACGGGCATCGGCCGCGTGCAGCAGCAAGAGATCGAGCGCACCTACGGGCGGATCAACTACTCCTCCCTGCGCTGGAACCTTCTCGGCTACTACAACAAGCGCGACGCGCCGGAGCAGGCGGCCCTGTCCTCCGGCGCCAACCTGGTGCTCGACACCAACAACTACCAGGTCGAGTTCCAGACCAATTGGGATCTGATGAACGACCGCGCTCGCATCGTCGCCGGCGCCGCCTACGGTGAAGAGGAGATTGACACCTTCGATCCGCGCCTCGGGCGACAGACCTTGGTCTTTGCGCCGATCGATTCCGACAAGTCCGCCCTCTTCGGACAGTTCGACATCGATGTCACCGAGGCCGTCAAAGTGGTGGTCGCCGGACGCTACGACGACAGTTCCCTGCACGATGGCCAGTTCTCGCCCAAGGCGTCGCTGGTCTATGGCATCAACCCCAACAACACCCTGCGCTTCACCTACAACGAGGCGTTCCAGGTGGCGAACTACTCGGAGTTCTACCTGCAGGCGCCGGTGGCGCCATCGGCCGACCTGAGGGGCGTCAACGCCCTGGTGTGCCTGTCCCGCAACCTCGACTGTGGCCTTGGCGTGACGCCGGTGCTGGCGGTGGGCAACGAGGACCTCGAACTGGAAGAAACCCAGACCTTCGAGGTGGGCTACAGCGGAATTCTCGGCAAGTCATTCCTGACGGTGGACTACTACAACAGCCAGAACGAAAACTTCATCACCGACCTGATCCCAACCCTCGGCACCCCGCTGGGCCGGATCAACTCGAACTTCGGCCCTTGGCAGGCGCCGGCCGGCGTGCCGGAGGCCCTGGCGACGGTGATCCGCGGCTTGGTGCCGACGCTGACCAACAACCTCGACGGCTCGAACATCATCGCCGCCGTCTCCTACACCAACTTCGGCGAGGTGGACACCCAGGGCATCGACCTGGGGCTGACCAGCTATTTCGGCAACGGCTGGAACTACAACTTCACCTACTCGTGGTTCGACTTCGACATCAAGGACGGCAGCTCCGCGTTCGCCAATCTGCTGCTGCCGAACACCCCGGAGCACAAGGGCGGCGTGAGCTTCGGCTACGCGCGGGACGCCTGGGACCTGGATCTCTCGATGCGTTTCGTGGACGATTTCCGGTGGGCGGTCGGTCCCTTCCAGGGCGATGTGGAGGCTTACTACACGGTGGACGTGGGCGGCAACTACGCCATCAACGACAACTGGAGCGTCGGCGTCAATATCTCCAACGTGACCGACAACGACCACTGGGAGTCCTTCGGTGGCGATCTCCTGGGCCGGCGCGCTCTCGGCCACGTGACTTTCGAGTGGTAGTAGCGTAGCTTTCACCAGCCTCAACGGGGATCGCTCCGGGTCGACCGGGGCGATCCCTTGGGCTTTTGGGGAGATTGACTCCGTCGGGCGGCTCGCCTTAGACTGGCGCGCGCTGTTTCCGACGGGGCGTGGCGCAGTCTGGTAGCGCACCTGCCTTGGGCGCAGGGGGTCCCCAGTTCAAATCTGGGCGCCCCGACATTCAACGGAGACCTCGGAGGTTCCAAACCTCCACCGGCTGCCTGTAGCTCAGCTGGATAGAGCGGCGGCCTTCTAAGCCGTTGGTCGGGGGTTCGAATCCCTCCAGGCAGGCCACTGCTCTTTCGAAGACACGGGTTATTCCCACTAGGTTTTTTTCCTACGGGGGTTATTCCCTACTGTGGTGAGCGTAGCTCAATGGCAGAGCGCTGGATTGTGGTTCCAGTGGTTGGGGGTTCAAGTCCCCTCGCTCACCCCAACACCCACGCGCCCTTAGCTCAGCTGGATAGAGCGTCGGCCTCCGGAGCCGAAGGTCAGAGGTTCGAATCCTCTAGGGCGCACCATCTCCTCTACATCTGATCCCCCAGACCAGCGCATCATTAGACGGTGAGCGTTTCGACCTCCTCCGAGAGGGCGAGATGACCGTCCATGGTGACGAGCGTCAGTCCGAAGACCCGAGCCGTGGCGGCCAAGAAGTGGTCCGCTGGATCGCTTTGCGGCAGTTCCAACTCGGAGACCTCGCGGGCGACCTCGAAGTTGATCGGTGCTTCCCGCAGGGGAAAGCGGTCGAGCGCTTGGGCGATCCACTCGCCGGCGTCCTGCCGTAGGCGAACCTTGCCCTTGTGGGCGAGCATTCCCACCTCCCACAGGGTGATCGGCGACAGCCAGCACGCTCCGACCGCCTGGTCGATAGCGTCTCGCAGGACCGCGGGTAGGTCGCGGGAGCCGGCGGTGTACCAGAGCCAGATGTGTGAGTCGAGGAGCAGCCGGCTCACCGGGCGGCGTCCCACTCGCCGGGGTCCGCGGGGCTCACGATGTCGCTCAGCACTTCGACCGTATCCCGCATACAGCCGAAGCCGGTGGCCGGCGGTTCCGGCGCTGGCGGCGGCAGGACTTGAGCGATCGGGACTCCATGCTTGGTCACTAGCAGGGGCTGGCCCGTTCGCCGAACGGTTTCGAGGCGCGAAAGGCAGGTGGCTTTGAACTTGGAAATGGCGATCTTTTCGGTCATGATTAGATTCTAGCATCATTTGACCATGGTCCTTGACTATGGTTGAAAATTGTCCTGGCGAACGAGCGGCAAGTAGGGTTGAGGAAGCGCGCTGTCACCAGGGGCATCGAACTCGGAGACGCAAGGGGCGGCGAGCATCTTTCGCTCGCAAGCGCTTCGATGCCGGGGTGTACGATGCGGAGAATGCTTCAACTGCGATGGATGGAGTGGATCGGAGCCGGGCGGCGAGTACCTTCCGGGGGATTGCTGCTGTTTTGTTTTCTGGTCCTGGCGGCCGTCCCGGTTCTCTGGGGCGGCGCCCTCTGGGGTGGCGATTCCAAGGAGGTCGGCGAGACTTCGGAAGTGATGGGCTTCCGGGTCACCGGCGGCGCGGCCCCCGGATACATCGAGGACCGCGCCTGCGCGCTGTGTCACCGCGAGATCGCCAAGAGCTACGAGGCGGTAGGTATGGCGCGGTCCTTCATGACGCCGAGCGCCGACAACCGCATCGAGGACTTCAGCGAAACGCCCTGGACTCACGAGCCGTCCGGGCGTACCTACGAGATGGCGTGGGAGGAGGAGCAACTGATCTTCCGGCGCTGGCAAGAGGGTGAGGGCGGCGAACGCGTCAATCTCTGGGAGCAGCCGGTGAACTGGATCCTGGGCTCCGGCAACCACGCGCGGACTTATCTGGCCCACAGCCCCGGCGGTGAGCTGTACCAGCTACCGGTCGCCTGGTACTCCCAGGAGGGGCGCTGGGGAATGGCGCCGGGGTTCAATCGGGCAAACCACGAGGGTGTAGGTCGGCGGGTGCGGCGGGAGTGCATGTTTTGTCACAACGGCTATCCGAACGTCCCGGCCGGGAGCGACGCGCACTTCCGCGGTCACCGCTTCCCGGAAGTCCTGCCGGAGGGCACCGGTTGCCAGCGTTGTCACGGCCCCGGCGCGGAGCACGTCCGCCGGGCGATGGGCGGAATGGGGACCACCGACGCTCTCCGCCAGGCGATCGTCAATCCCGCACGGTTGCCTGCGGCGCGGCGCGATGCCGTTTGCTGGCAATGTCATCTGCAGCCGTCCTTCACCATGGTGGGGGTGCGGCGGTTTGGCCGTGGGGACTACTCGTTCCGGCCGGGTGAGGCTCTTTCCGATTACCTGGTGTCGGTGGACGTGGTGGAGGCGGACGAGCCGGAGGAGGAACGTTTCGAAATCAACCACCACCCCTATCGTTTGGAGCAAAGCCGGTGCTTTCAGGAGAGTGCCGGTGCCCTTTCCTGCCTGACTTGCCACGATCCGCATCGCAAAGTGCCGGCGGCGGAGCGGGCGGCGCATTACCGTGCCGCCTGCCTGAGCTGCCATCAGGACGAAGCCTGCCGGCTCGACGAGATGACGGCGACGGTGTCGCATGCGGGCGTGGATCCAGAAGACTGCGTCAGTTGCCATATGCCCGAGCGCCGGCCCCACGACGTGGTCGAGGTGGTGATGACCGACCACACCATCCAGCGCTCGCCGCCGCCGGAGTCAGAGCGACTGGCGACGCGCCCGGAAGGAGATCCAGAGGTGGAGTCTTTTCACCTCCACCGGTCCGCCATCGAAGACAGTGCGGACCCGGATCGCCTCGCCCTGCTCGGGGTTCTCGCCGCCGTGCGGGCCGGCGGGGGTTCCGCCGGAGAAGCGGTGGCACAGCTCGAATCGTTGATCGAGAGCAAGCCGCCGCAGGCCTTCGAACCGTATTTGGATCTGATGCGAGCTGCCGTGCAGCAGCGCCGCTTCGGGGTGGCCGAGAAGGCCTTCGCCGAAGTCTCGCGGCGCACCGCCGGAGAGCCTGCCGCGGAAGAGTGGTCGGCGATCCTGCGGCTCGCTCGCGGCGACCGCGAAGGGGCCTTGGCGATCCTCGACCAGGCCGTTGCCGGGAATCCCGAGCGTCCCGAGGCACGTTTCAATCGAGGGCGGATCCGAGTCGCCGTCGGCCGCCTGGAAGAAGCCGCGGCGGATTTCGAGGCGGTGGCGGCGAGCCGGCCGAACCAGGTATTCGCTTGGTACCAGTTGGGTTTGGTGCGGGCTCGACAGGAGCGCCCCGAGGCGGCGGTCGCAGCCTTCCAGCGGGCCCTTGCCGTAGAGCCGTCCCATACGGATTCCTATCGCGCGTTGGCGGAGACATTGGGAGCGATGGGGGAGGACGCCGAGCGCGATCGCTGGCTTCGCTACGGCGCTCGCTGGGCGAAGCGGCCGGCTGAGCTACCGGACCCGGACGTGAGAAGTGAGTCGACATCCAAAGAGCCATCGATAGACGGCCGGAAAGGCCGAGGAGGTAACGAATGACCGAACAGAAGATCACCGTGTACAGCACCACCTGGTGTGCCGACTGCCGCCGGACCAAGGCGTTTTTGGACCAGCAGGGAGTGGCCTACCGAGAGATTGACATCGAGCAGGACGAGGCGGCGGCCGAATTGGTGATGAAGCACAATGACGGAAAACGCCGAGTGCCGACTTTGGAGGTGGCGGGTGCCTACTACGGAAATCCCACCATTCCCGAGCTGAGGAGCATCTTGAGCGGCGCCGCCTAGCCCGTTCTTCTGCCCAATCGAGGGCCAGATACCTTGCGGCGATCTCTGGCGCGCTTGTCGCTGCGATGTGGGTGAAAACAGCGGGCTAGTTGCTTGGCGCGCCAGCTTTCCTTCTTGCTCGGTTCCCGATGCCGGCGCAATCTCGCTCCACGGCGAGAGGTCTTGCCGATAGTTTACGCATTTTCTTCGAAGCATCTCCGGTCGTCGCGAAAGCCCGGAAAGTTCTCTGCCAAGCCTAGTTTCTGGAAATACCAAGAAAATGTGGCGCGGCGAATTTTTTTGTATTCAAACATAGGTTTTTGTCGCATTCTATGACGATGTGCTAGTTTTCTCACGAATGAACGTCAGTCGGCAGGTGCAGCAGTGGAGTTGGCGTTTGAAGGACGTTTTGCGGGAGAGAGGGCGCACACAGCGTTGGGTGGAGGGACAGTTGGGTTGGGCGTCTGGCTACCTGAGCCAGCTCCTCGCCCCTGGGCCGCCAGCCCTCAAGGTGCAGCAGGTTCTCGAAATACTCGCAGCGATCGATGTCACTCCGGCGGAGTTCTTCTCCGGTCTCTACGGGCTCGGCATGCCGGTGCCCGGTGGAACCGGCGGCGAAGCGTGGACTCTGGACCGCGGACAGGTCCACGCCCTGGTCCTAGAAGACCTCGAAAAGGTCGAAAGCCGCCAGCAAGAAGGCTTGCGTGAACTCGACGAGCGTCTCACTTCCGCGATTGTAGAGGCCGAGCAGCGTTTGCTGAACGGCCCTGATGGTTTGCGTTCTCTGGTTGCAGACTTGGTCCGCCAGGAACTGATGCGGTTGGCACAAAGTCCAGCCCATTCGTCCGTTGTCAGCGGTCGTGACGCACTTAGAGAACGGGGAGGCCCTGGAGAGGAGAGCGAGATTCGATGAGCGGGAAGAAATCCGAATCTCATCCGCCGACGGCGGTTCTCGAGCGCTTTGCGTCCGGGACGGCTTCGGCCGATGATCGTAGGGTGGTGGTTCGTCACCTGTTGAAGGGCTGTGCAATGTGCGGTCAGGTGGCTTCCGGAGCCGATCGCAACGGTTGGTCCGAGGGGGTAACGGTCGATGCCTTTCTCGAGCGCAGTGCGCAAGAATCTGCTGAATTGGTGGCGCGCTTTTGCTCCGAGCGGAGCGCTGCCGCGGAGATCGTTCAAAAAATTGCGCCGCTTACCGGCGCCCAGCGCCGCCTGTTGCTCAACAACCTGCCGGCGAAGCGTCGGCGGGCGGTGTGTGAGTTGTTGATCGAGCGTAGTCGAGAGTCTCGCCACCACAATGCTCGGGAAACTCTGACCTATGCAGAGTTGGCGGTTCTCGTGTCGCAGGGTATCGAGGGAACGCATGCCGACGAGCCGCGGTCCCGCGCCTGGGCCGAACTCGGAAACGCTCGCCGAATCCTCGCCGATCTTGCGGGAGCCGAGCAGGCCTTGGACGAAGCCGAGCGACTCTTTGATCGCGGTGGTGCGGATCCCCTGTTTCAGGCGGAGCTGTATTCGTTGCGCGGTTCCCTGGCCCAGTACCAGCGTCGCTTCGATCTGGCTTTTCAGCTCCTGCATCGTTCCTTTCGACTTTTCGAGCGCCATGAGGATTTGAACGGAGCGACTCGTGCCCTGTTGAAGCTGGCTCTGGCCCATGTCTATCGAGGGGATCCCGAAGAGGGATTGCCGCATGCGGAGCGTGCCTTGGCTCTGGCTGCGGGATCCGAGGACACGCGGCTAAAGCTGTACGCTTTCCACAATCTGGTGCTGATCCTCACCGAGGCTGGCCGAGTCGACGAGGCTGCCTGGCACGCTCACCGCGTACGACCTTTATTCGATGCTGCCGGCCATCGGCTCGATCGCTTGCGCTTCGATTGGTTGACGACGCGGATTGGAGCCGAACTCGGAGTGTTGGAGCCAGCAGCTCGTGCCTTCGACCGGTTGCGAAAAGGGTACGCGGATGAGGGAATGCCCTTCGAGGCAGCTCTTGTGTCTCTGGACTTGGCGGCTGTCTATGCCCGCTTGGGCGAGCGCCGAAAGCTGCGACTCTTGGCGCAGGAGACCCAGGAGATTCTGCGTTCCCTAGGGGTGGGGCGAGACCATCTCGCCGCTCTCTTTCTGCTGGCCCGCAGTGAGGGCGCTGAGGCGGTCCGTCTGGTGGCGAATCTTCGCAAGGTGGTGGAGGGCGCCCGAGATGGGCGCCACTCCTAGATCCATCTTCGCGGGGTGATTGGTCGGCTACCTTTGATCCTAGGGACAGCCGTCCGGGTCGATGCCCGGTCCGCAGGTGGAGCCACTCTCGTCTTCCGAAGGACCGTTGGGCTTGGACTCGCCCTTCGGTACCTCGCCAGAGTTCTTGTCCGAACTCGGAAGCCAGTCCCTTACCCGTTCGGTAAGGGTTTCGAGCCATGAATTCCATTCGGTCTCATGGTCGGTGGCGCCCAGCGTGACGGGGACGGTCGACAAGACCAGCAGAACTGCAAACATCCATCGAGACGCGATCTTCATCGCGAGTCCTCCTCTCCCCTAAGTCCTCCGGCGCCCGGATGGCGGCGGGGCCTAGGGATTCCTATATACACCGTGACGTCAGTGCGTCATACCGATCCGGTGACAAGGGAGAAGTTCCGGCGATCGGCCTTGGCTGAGTGTCCAAAGAGCGGCTTGCCGCGCCTCTTCTCCTGGTATAGTCGCGCCTTCTCTGAGGCCAGATGAATGAGCCGTTCTCCCGAAGAAAGTGCGTATGCCCGGGCCGGGGTTGACATCGATGCCCAAGATCGTGCGCTAAAGCGAGTCAAGTCGCTGGCGCGCTCCACCTTTACGCGCGGCGTGCTGACAGACATTGGGAGCTTTGGCGGGTTGTTTCTGCCCGACCTTGCGGGGCTCGCCGAGCCGGTTTTGGTAGCGTCCGCGGACGGTGTGGGAACCAAGTTGATGGTGGCGCGGCGGGCGGGCGATTTTTCGTCCGTCGGCCGTGACCTGGTGAACCACTGCGTCAACGACATCCTCGTGCAAGGTGCGCGTCCTCTCTTCTTTCTCGACTATGTCGGCGCCGGCGTCCTCGAACCGGATGCGATGGTCGAGCTGGTGAGCGGCGTGGCGGCCGGTTGCCGGGAGAACGAGTGCGCTCTGCTCGGCGGCGAGACGGCGGAAATGCCGGGCTTCTACCAGGCCGGCGACTATGAGTTGGCGGGCTTCATCATCGGCCTGGTGGACCGTTCGGCAATCCTCGACGGCGGCCGAGTGGAGGCCGGTGATGCGTTGGTCGCCTTCCCCTCTTCAGGGCTCCACACCAACGGCTACTCCTTGGTACGGCGCATCCTGTTCGATCAGCTCGGTCTGTCCCTCGAGGCTCCGGCCCCCTGGCTTGCGAAAGGGGCGTCCGCGGTTCGCTCCGTAGGGCAAGAGGTGCTGGCACCGCATCGCTCCTATTTGCCGGTCTTGCGGCCATATCTCGACTCGCCGGAGCTGCACGGCCTGGCCCACATCACCGGCGGTGGGCTGACGGACAACCTGCCCCGGATGTTGCCGGACGGCTGCCGGGCGGAGATCGACCTCGAATCCTGGCGGCCGGCGCCGCTGTTCGATTTTCTGGGCGAGCACGGCGGAGTGGACCCCGACGAGATGTTCCGGATCTTCAATATGGGGGTGGGTCTGGTGGCCGCGGTAGCCGCTTCCGGCGCCGAAGCTTTCCTCGATGCGTGCCGCTCCGCTGGCGAAGAGGCTTGGCGCCTCGGTTCCGTCCTGGAACGTCGAGGCGGCGAGGCTGGAGTCGTGTATCGGACCGCCCCGTGACCGGCGGTTCCGCAGTGGCGCGCCTGGGCGTCTTGCTGTCCGGCCGCGGCAGCAACTTCTTGGCCATCCAGCACGCCATCGCCGCCGGCGATTTGCCGGCCAAGATCGTCCAGGTGGTCTCCAATGTCGAGGGGGCCGCGGGTTTGACGAAGGCACGGGAGCTGGGCCTGGCGACCGCCGCTGTCGTCCAGCGCGAGGGTGAAGATCGCCTGGCCCAGGAGCGGCGGGTGATCGAGGCTTTGGCGTCGGCCCGAGTCGACTGGGTGTGCCTCGCGGGCTATATGAGGCTCCTCTCCCCTGAGTTCGTACAGCGCTTTCCGCGTCGGATCGTCAACATCCACCCGAGCCTCCTGCCGTCTTTTCCCGGTCTCGACGCCCACGGTCAGGCGTTGGAGCACGGTGTTCGGATCTCCGGCTGCACCGTCCACCTGGTCGACGAGGGGATGGACACCGGGCCGATCATTGTGCAGCGGGCCGTGCCGGTGCTCGACGGCGACGATGCCGAAAGTCTGGCTGCGCGCATCCTGATCGAAGAGCATCGTGCCTATCCGGAGGCCTTGCGGCTCCTCCTTGAGGCGCCCTGGGAGGTCGCGGGGCGAAAGTTTTTCTTGCGGGAGAAGGCCAGTGGCTGAGGTCCTTTTCGAGCTTTTTCGGGACTTTCCTCGGCAGAATCTTCGGGAGCGGGGCTTGACAGCCTCGAATCCCTCACCTACACTCCGCAATCCCTGGAGCGCAAGCCACAGGGGACTGACGACGGCGCCTCGGCGCCCGAATCTTTGAAAGCTTCGCCTCGACTTCTTCCGGCCCGGTGGGCCGGCGTAGGAGTCGGGTTCCCGGTGGCCCGTCGCGGGCCAAATCCTGACCAGGATGCGTTGCCTCTCTAGCGCCGTAAGGTGCCAGGGCAGTGCCGCGAAGAAAGCTCGGCTTTAGGGGTTGACAAAGTCCCCTGGGGAGCTAGAATGAGGATTCGTCCTTAGGGGCGGCGCCACACGGCGCGTCGGTTCTTTGAAAACTGAATAGAGGAAGATGACAACCTGAAAATTCCTTTGCTTCGCAGCGCGAAGCAGAGAGAATGCCAAGCGAATAATGAAGCTGTCAGAGGCTCCGGCCGATGGCAGTTCTAGGATTTAAACTGGAGAGTTTGATCCTGGCTCAGAATGAACGCTGGCGGCGTGCCTAACACATGCAAGTCGTGCGCGAACGTGGCTTCGGCCACTAGTAGAGCGGCGAACGGGTGAGTAACACGTGGGTAACCTGCCTTGGAGTGGGGGATAACTTGGGGAAACTCGAGCTAATACCGCATATGCTGCCGAGACTACGGTCTTGTCAGCAAAGCTGGCCTATTCTTGAAAGCTAGCGCTCCTAGAGGGGCCCGCGTCTGATTAGCTAGTTGGTGGGGTAATGGCCTACCAAGGCTGCAATCAGTAGCCGGCCTGAGAGGGCGATCGGCCACACTGGGACTGAGA
>JBCCEF010000026.1 GCA_039030395.1 Acidobacteriota bacterium | reverse complement strand
TGGTGAAATTCCCGCGGGTCGCGTTGGGAGCGCTTTGCCTCCGTCCGCAAGGCGTCGAAGCGCAGGCGATGCGGTGCCATCGTTGAGCTTCGGCAACGCAGCGGCCGGTGGCAAACCGCCCCAACCCGAAGGGCGCATGGGTCTTTCACCACGGGCTCCTAGCACCAGGGGTTGTGGTTGCCGGGACCACACCAGGCGCTAGGTTCTCTGTCCATGCACCAGTAGTAGGCTAGCGCCGAATCTTGATTGGCTCTTTCCCTAGCCTCGTAGTCACAATGACTGGTACAGAAAGTGTTACAAGTGCCGGTACCTTGGCAACAATTCGTCCCCTCCATACACCAGCCGTAATGGAGATTCCGCCGGGCTTGCCAGCCGTTAGAGGACTCACCTGCACAGCGGATCATTTGCTCGAATCTGGGGCTGGGAAACAAATGTCCTTCCCCGCCGCCGCTAGCAGCGAGGACGACCCCGGAGGCAGTAGAACCGTCCACTGGGTCCGGAGCCGCTGCCCTTACAGAGCTTTCCATCACAGCGGGAACCAGTGTACTCACAGGTTGGCTCATTGAGGCTGAAACCGCCGCTGTCAGAGGCGCATCGCACGTCTTCACGCCGGCTGCGGTGGTCGTGGGTATCAACAGGATGGCCACAGCGGCGAGCCCCACCAGGCGCCACGGGTGCCGGTTCATCTTTCGCATTCGGTGCATGTGCTGTCCTTTCTCTTTTGCTACGCCCGAGGGCATCGCACTCAACGGATGTGATCTCCGAGAGCGTCTCGGGATCTTTCACGTTCACCTCCAATTTCCCAACCAGCTATCCGATGGGCCGCCTTTCGATCCACCACTCGGACGAGCCAGAGTCAACCCTTCGGATATCTGGGAGAGAAGTCTTAGAGGCAAATGGGTGGGGAGTCCTTCGAGAAATCTTCGAACTTCCTTCTCGTACCCCGCAGGGCGAAGCGCCTTCGGCGCTCGGTACCGCAGAACCAGCGACAAGAGCCGTGCAGCGGCGATCATGTCACCCGGACATCGTGCCAACGAACCAAAACGCCTACACCTGAACGATCTATCTCTCTAGAATGCAGGAATGATCTGCAAGAAAGCATTTGCGATCTTGAGATCGTGCTACCATCCGCGCGTCTCTTTGTAAGGTTTCATTGGAGATCGCCGGCGCACCCTCACGGGGCCGTGGCGCCCGCGGTCTTTGATTTTTGAGAGGGAGTCGCGATCTTGTCTGGCGCAGCGCGCGAACCGATCCCACCCCAGCCCGCCGACCTGGAAATCCGCGTCACCACTCCGTGGGGGCGAGATGGTGACCGCCTGCACTACACCCTGCAATCGCCGACCGGCGTCGCTGGTTTCCATGCACGAGAGCTGGAAGGGAGACCTGTCAAGCAAGCGGACCGCTTCCAGCGGCAGATCATGGAGCAGCTTGAGCTGCTCGACAAGGGTCTGGACATCGAGGGCCACGAACTCCACCACCAGGAAATCGAGGAAGAGCTGATCAGCATCGGCCATTGGCTCTACCGCCAGCTCTGGCCCGCCGAGCTGAGGAGTCTGTTCCGTGCCGTTCGTCCCCGCATCCAGTCCCTCCTGGTCGTCTCCGATGAGCCGTGGATTCCGTGGGAAATGCTCCACCCAGCGGAGGAAGAGAACGACGACTTCCTGTGCATGCAGCTCTCGATGAGCCGCTGGCTGACCGGCGAGGCACCGCTCTCATACCAGAAGTCCATCCAGCGTTTTCTGAGTCTCAGCCTGCCGGGCGATCCACGTGCTCCAGCCCTCAAAGCCGGCACCACCGAGGGCGACATTTTGACCCACCTGCGAGACACCTTGCCGGATCTCGCGGGTGATGCACTGTCGGATATCGACCTCTATCAGCTTCGCGAACACCTGCGCGAGGCGGACTTCGATCTCCTCCACCTTGCCGGTCATGGCAAACACGATGCCCAGCGACCCAGCGAGGCCAGCATCGACGTGAGCTTTCAAAGGTTCCGGGCGCGACACATTTCCGGCGCGATCGCCACGAACCTGGCGCGGAATCGACCCTTCGTCTTCTTCAATACCTGCCAATCCGGTCGCCTCGGAGAAGGGCTCAGTGGAATGGGCGGCTGGGCGGAAACCTGGATTCGTCAATGTCACGGCACCGCCTATCTGGCTCCCATATGGGCCGTTCGAGATTCCCAGGCGAAACGCTTCGCCGAGCTGGTCTATGGGCAGCTTGCCGCCCGCACACCACTCGGGGAGGCGGTGCTTCGGGCTCGCACAGTTCTGCGTGAAGAACATCCCGGCAGTACCGCCTGGCTCGCCTACTGCCTCTACGGGGCGCCCACGGCGCGTGTTGAATTCGGCGCCGGTCCCTTCGCATCCCACGGAAATCGGGCGACCCATCCCCCCAGGCAGCAGCGGCCTCCGGCGGCCGAGCCACGACCTTCGCTCGCAAGGAAACGAACGAGCTCGCGAGCGAGGGCCGCCAGCCTCGCGCTTCTCGGGGCAACCGCCTTCGGCTTGACTCTCTGGATGGCTTCGTCGGTATCGAGAATCGGCGAACCGGATCAGCCATCGGCGGACAACCAAGAGACCGCAGCCCCTTCGCAGCACGAAGAACTTTCAACCCTTTCACAGCACAAAGAACCTGAAGAGACTGTGGTCGAGTCGCCACCGGATGATCCGCCCGAGGAGAAACCATCGGTCGATCGCGCCGAAGCCCAGAAAGCGGCTGCATCCCTCCCCCACGAGCTGCCCATTCCAGGGAGGGTCGCGGTGGTCGTTCTCGACGGCAGAAGCCGGCAGTCCGACCGCAACCTCGTCGAGGCGATTCGCGCCGTCCTGGCGGACGAATCTCCCACCGTTTCGACGTTGGCACCGTCTCCGCCGCTCACCGCCGTGGAATCCCTCCTCCAAGGAGACCTTTCCGCTATCCCCGACACCGGCTGGGTTCCCTGGGGAGCACCCTATCTTCTGCTCGCAACGGCAACGCACGAGCCGATTCCCCAGGCATCGGCCCATATCAAGGCGGTGTCCCTTCACCTCGATGTCCAAATGATCTCGACCCTGGACCGCACGATCGCCGTCCGCGCCAGCTCCTCCCATACGGGAATGGGAATCTCTACCAGCGCGGCCCTTCAGCAGGCCGCTTCGCGCTGTCTAAGGAAAGTTACGGATCTCTTGGATTGAATGGCTGCTGGACTTGACCGGCTTCCTTCCCGCCTGCTCGGCGGCTCACCCGAGACCGGAAGCAGCGATCGCGAGAGAGTTCGCCAGGGGGCAAAGGCAGTCCTTCGTCCCCGGCATTCTTTCGCCGTAGGAACGAATTTGCTTTCAAAGACCCTTGCCATCTGTGCCTGTCTCGCTGGCCCCTGGCTCGCTGCAGGCTGTCATCAACCTTCCGGGCACTCGTCGCAGCCCGGTTCTCAGGAGCAACCGATGGCCACTAGCCGCACGCCGCGCATCGAACAACCCGAATGGGCAGCGCTCGCTGCAGGGAATAGCCATCCTTGGGGTTTTTCCCTCGATGAAGGGCAAGTCGCGACCGTGCGGGTCGAACAACAGGGCATCGATATCGTCCTGCGACTCTTCTCTCCAGGGGGCGAGCGACTCATGCTGATGGATAGCCCCATCGGGAGCTGGGGACACGAAACGATCACCTGGATCGCCGAAGAGAACGGCATCTATCGGGTCGAGGTCGCATCCGAGAACCCCGATGCCGGTAGCGGACACTACGTTTTCTGGCTGGAGCCCCCCCGCCACTCGAACGCCGAGGATCAACGCCACAGTGCAGCGCAACAGCGGCTCTGTCGCGCAGACGAACTGCGCCGGGCCGGAGATCCGGCAGCCCTCCCCGGGGTCATCGATCAGTATCGCAAAGCTCTAGCGGCTTGGCGCGAACTCGACGATCCGGACTGGCAGCTCCAAGCCCTTCAACGAATCGGCCACGCCAGCACACTCTCCGGCCAAAGCGAAGAGGTGGTCGAAGCTTACCGGTCGGCATCGGAGCTGGCGAAGAGCGCGAATCGGCCCAGGGAAGAAGCGTTGTCCGAGAACCGTCTTGCCGGCTGGTACCTCGACCGACAAGAAGTCGGTGCCGCCAGACCTCACCTCGAGCGAGCGAGGCAGCTCGCCGAGTCTCTGGGAGAGGCAGTGGTGGCCAATCACGTCCTCGCCAACGCTGCACGGCTCGCGGCCGGCGAGGGCAAGACCGACGAAGCACTCCGCATGTTCCTGGATCTCGAGCAACGCTGGCGGGAACTCGAGCGGCCACTGGAGGAGGCCGACGCACTCCACAACCGCGCTTCCCTGCTCGCGAGACAAGGGAAGCTGGAAGAAGCCGCCCTGGCCTTCGAACAGTGCGTCTCGGCGCAGACCAGCGGCGGCCACGAGCCGGGCCGGGTCGCCGCCCTCATCCACCTGGGAGACACCCGCCTACGCCTGCATCGCTGGGATCAGGCCATCGAGGCCCTAGAGGCCGCCGCAGAAGCGGGTCCAAGAGGAAAGCTCGATCGCCGGTGGTCGGCCTTTCTCGACAACAGCCTCGGCCTCGCCTACTCGCGGGTGGGCTCCTCATCGAAGGTTTCCGACGAGCAGCTAAACCAGGCCATCGAGCACTTTTCTGCAGCTCAGAGCAAGGCCGAAGAAGACGACAACTGGCGCCTGGCGGCGGTCATCAAATTCAATCTTGGGGCCCTTCTCCAGGAGCAAGGTAGGTCCGAGTCAGCGATCGCCGCTTTCGAGGATTCGCTCGTCGCCTTCGAGCGGTGGGGAGACGAAAGCCGACGCGCCATGGCGCTCCTCGGCCTCGGCCTCGCCTTGCGCGACCAAGGGCACCTCGGGCCAGCGCTCGAGAGACTCTCCACCGCTGTGGACCTGGTGGAGGGGCAGCGCCTACAGCACTCCGGCTGGGACTTTCGAATGTGGTTCTTGGCCTCCAAGAAGCGCTACTTCGAAGAGTTGATCGATCTCCTTGCAGAGCTTCACCTGCAGGATACCTCTCCCCGCCAAGGACCTAGCTACGCGGAGCGCGCTCTGCAAGTTGCGGAGCGCCGCCGGGCGCGCACCTTTCTCGACTCCCTGGCTGAGACCCATCTGAGAGTCGACGTTCCATCGGGACTGCTCGAGCAAGAAAAAGAGCTGCTTGCCGCGCTGCACGGGCTACAGAATCGATCGCGCGGCGTCGAGGACCCGAGCTTGGAGCTGGAGCGCCAGGATCTGCTGGTCCGCCTGGAGAGCCTGAGGGGACGCATTCTCGAAGCGCATCCACAGTTTGCCGCCCTCACCCGGCCGGCCCCCCTTTCCCTGGAAGAGGTACGAACGCGAGTGCTGGATCGGCGGTCCCATCTGCTGGTCTACAGCGTGGGCGAACGTCGAAGTTTTGTCTGGAGCCTCGATGCCCATGGCAGTCTCGAAATCCATTCCCTGGCGGGTCGGAAGGAGATGGAAGCGTCCGTTGGGGACGCCATGAAGTGGGTACTCTCCCGCGCCAAGGGCGCAAGCTCCCTACGGCACGCCGCCCTCGCCCAGCTCGCCGACCGGTTGCTGCCTCCACCCAATGCCATGCCATCTTCGGAACGCTGGATGATCGTGCCCGACGGCATCCTGGAGATGGTCCCCTTCTCCGCCCTGCGCGTCGCCCAGCCATCGGATTCCGACCGCATCTACCTGCTCGAGCAGCGCGAAGTCGTGGTTCTGCCCTCGGCCAGCACCCTGGCGGCAATTCGGCAAGAAGCTCCCCGGCGGCGCCAGCCGGCGATCCCCATGGCGATCTTCGCGGACCCGGTGTTCTCCCCTACCGATCCTCGACTGTCCGAAGGCTTTCCGCCGACGGGCCGCCCGGCGGCGAGTCCGAACGAATTCCTCGAGTTTCCCCGCCTCTCGCACTCGCGATCGGAAGCCCTGGCGATCGCTCAGCTCCTCCCTCAGGAGGCTAGAGTCGTGGGCCTCGACTTCGACGCCGCCAAGAGCCCAACCTTTTTTGAATACCTGGAGAACGCCGGCATCCTCCACCTGGCGACGCACGGCATCGTCGATCCGCAGCATCCGCAGCTCTCTTCGCTGCTCTTCTCGAGATTCGACGCCCAGGGACGCCCACAAGAGGGGCATCTCTACGCTCACGAGATCTTCGATCGCCGCATTGCCGCCGAGCTGGTGGTCCTGAGCGCCTGCCAGTCCGGCATCGGTCGAGAGGTTCCCGGCGAAGGTGTACAGGGACTGTCTCGCGCGTTCCACTACGCCGGAGCACCAAGGGTCGTCATGAGCCTGTGGAACGTCAACGACCGGAGCACGGCCGCCCTGATGCAGGCGTTCTACCGCGGGCTCCTCGAGCAGAGGCTAGCGCCTGCCGAGGCCCTCCGCACGGCCCAACTCAGTCTGCTGAAGGGTGACCAGGAGGCCTGGCGAGAGCCGCGCCACTGGGCGGCCTTTGTACTGTCCGGCGACCCCTCGCCGGATGCCAAACGCAGCTACGACGACCCACCGATCGAGAAAGATGCAGGCGGTGGAGGCCTCCTGGAGCCCACAGGCACACCGCCGAGCTACCCGATTCCTCCGGATAAGAAACCCTCGCGCCGGCCGCCCAATGAGCCCATGCCCAACGAGCAGACGCTACCGCGGCGAGGCCAGGTACCGGCTGTTTCCTCGAATCGCTTCAACCCGGACTCGTACATCAACGGCATCGAGGCGGAAACCGGTCGCCGACTGCCGCCGGCTCCGGACGGCGAAGCGCTGTTCGAGCATCGAGAGAAGATCCTTCCGGACCCGCATCTCTCCCACCGGCTCGACTGGTGGACCCACTACCACCGGATCGACGATCCATTTCGAGAGACGGTTTTCGGAATCGACGCGGAACGGCTCGATCAGGCCGGCTGGGCGGTGTTGTTCGCCCCGTCGGTGCCGCCGGTGGTGGAAGAGGCCCTCTCCCCCCTGCTGCGCCACCGGAGAGACCAAGCCGGTGCGGAGCGGTTTCGATCGATCCGCCTACCCGCTGACTGCACCAGCGACCGCTTTCGCCTCGAGCACGAACTCGGCTTCGGGCCGGCAGACCCCGAGGTCATGCCCTACTTTCTGATGGTGGTCGGCGATCCTGAAGAGACGCCCTTCGAATTTCAGTACGGCCTGGACGTGCAGTACGCGCTGGGGCGCCTATGCTTCGACAAGGTCGACGACTACGCCCGCTACGCCGACTCCGTGTTGCAGACGGAAGCCGGACAACCGCATCGCCGCAGAGCCTCCATCTTCGGCGTCGGAGGGGACGGCGACAACGAAAGGTACCTGATCGATTCGCTGGTCGATCCGCTGACCCAAAGTCTGGCGAGTCCGACTCGCCTCAAACCCTCCCAGCTCGAGATTGTCCGGGCCGCATCGACCCGCAAGGCCGATCTGACCCAACTGCTCGAAGACCCGCCGGCGCTGTTGTTCGCCGCCGGCCACGGGCTACGCTGCGACCCGGCGGACCGTCGTCTCGGAACTCTCCAGGGCGCCCTGGTCTGCTCGGACTACGAGTTGGAGGGCACCATGTCCGAGGACGCATACTTCAGCGGCGAGGATCTTTCCGAAAGCTCGGACCTCCGCGGCATGATCGCCTTCCTCTTCGCCTGCTACAGCGCCGGCTCCCCGGCCTTCGACGACTTTTCCGAGCGTCTCATCGGTCCGCCTCAGCGCATCGCACCGAAGGCCATGATCTCCCACCTCGCGAAGCGCATGCTGGCGCGAGGTGCCCAAGGCTTCGTCGGTCATGTCGATCGGGCCTGGGGAACATCCTTCGATTTTTCGAGCGGCCGAGGCGATACGGTCAAGGTGTTCGACAGCGTGTGCCGCCAGCTCCTCAACGGCCGCCGGCTGGGCCACGCCATGGAGTGCCTCAACCAAAGCTATGCGGAAAAGAGTACGGTGCTCACCGGCCTTCTCGGCGCCCGCACCCTACCGCCGGAGGGTGGTCAGTACCTCTCGCGGATCCGCAAAGCCACCCTCGACGCCCGCAACTACATTGTCGTCGGCGACCCGGCGGTGCGGTTGCCGGGGGTGCTGCCGGCGAGCGAGAAATTTCGTGGGTTTAGGACAGGCTAGATCACTCTGAGCCCCCCCGGTTCGATCTCCACCTCCAGCCCGTCGCCGGTCAGAGCGGCGGCGGGTTCGCCGTCGGCGTAGGCGGTGAGGGGACGGTCACTCTCGAGGCGAGCGCGGCGGGTGCGGACGATGGTGACCGCCGGATGGCTGACGTGGGTACCGCGATAGACCCTGGGGAAGACCCTCAAGAGGGCGAGGCAAGACACCCGGCGGACGACCACCAGGTCGAAGAATCCGTCGTCGAGGCGAGCGGCCGGCGCGATCTTCATGCCGCCGCCGAAGCACGGTCCGTTGGCGACGGTGACGAACATCGCCGGTCCTTCGAAGGCGCCCTGGTCGTGTTCGATTCGTAGGGTCGGCGGCTCGAAGTCCACCAGGGTGCGCAGGACCGACCACAGGTATACGGCCTTGCCGGAGAGGAAGCGCCGCCCCTGGTGGGCACGCTCGGCCACCTCGCTGTCGAACCCCACCCCGGCGTATACCGAAAAGCACCGTTTCGGCTCGCCCGGCGGTCCGATGCGGCCGAGGTCGATGGTACCGACCGGTGCCGTCGTCAGGTACTCGATGGCTTGGGCGATGCCTCGCCGGGAGCCGAGGGCCGAAGCGAGATCGTTGCCGGTTCCCAGCGGGATCACTCCCAAGGCGCAGCCGCTGCCGGCCAGGCCCTGGATGGCGTGGTGGAGGGTGCCGTCGCCTCCGGCGACCAGCAGCCGTTCGACTCCGTCGGCGGCGGCGCGCCGGGCGCGCAAGGTCAAATCCGAGGCGTTGCGGCTGACCTCGCAGGGCGCCCCGACGCCGGCGGCCAGTTCCGCCAGGCGATCGAGGCCACGGCCTCCCAGACGGCGGCCGGCGGCCGGGTTGACGAGGACCCGGATCACGGAACCGCTCAAAGGGAGAGTGCCCGGTCGAGATCCGGCGGCAGCGTAGGCCGAGACTCGGACGCCGGGGTCGCGAGGGTCACGGCGAAGAGCACCGTGAAGGAGGCCGCCAGGGCGACGGCCGACGGCATGGCACCCGGCGCGAGGGGCAGCACTTCGTAGCGCGAGAGCCCTTCGAGGCCGAGGTTGGCGACCGTGCCGGTGGCGATGGACGCGGTGGCGGCCCGCGAGGTCACCCGCCGCCAGTTGAGACCCACCGCCAGAGCAGGCACCAGGGCGGCGGCGAAGGTGCCGAAGGCGAAGGTGCCGAGAAGAGCGATCAGGTCGTCATAGAAGTAGGCGACGACTCCCGCCAGCAGCGCCACCCCGACGCTCGCCCTGCGTCCCCAGCGAAATTCGTCGGCCAGCGGTCGGCCGAAGGCCCGTGGCAGGTCTCGCACCAGGGCCGCAGAACCGATGTTCACGAAAGAGTCGGCGGTGGACATGATCGCCGCTAGAATGCCGGCGCAGACCAGCCCGGCGAGCACCTGCGGCGTGTGGGAGAGCAGAAAAAGCGGCGCCGCGTCGTCGGCCGTGGCGAGAGGCGCCAGCTCACCGGTCGCCACCAGCGCCGGCACCGCCAGGCCGATGCCGAGCCAGATCAGCACGCACAGCGCCTGAGAGGCTCCCAGCACCAGCGGCAGCCAGCGCAGCTTTTCGGGGTCTTTGAGCATGTAAAACTTGTGCAGCATGTGCGGCTGACCG
The DNA here is from genome assembly GCA_039030395.1 of Acidobacteriota bacterium. Lineage (NCBI taxonomy): Bacteria > Pseudomonadati > Acidobacteriota > Acidobacteriota bacterium. Next base: position 52,392 of record JBCCEF010000026.1, on the reverse strand, counting down.
AGGGTACCGACGCCAAAGACGAAGAAGAACCCCAGCCCGGCGAGCACCGGCAGGGTGCCGAAGGGTTCGAGAAAGCCCGTGCCGAAGCTTCCCGAGCCGGCGATCGCCTCGGTCATGGAGCGCCAGCCGCCGACGGACCGGAGGGCGTAGTAGAAGACGCCCCCGGCGGCCCCGAGCATCAACAGGCCCTGGAAGAAGTCCGTATAGACCCCCGCCACCATGCCGCCGGCCACGGAGTAGAACAGCACCACCGCCAAGCCGAGGGCCATGGCCAGGGCCAGGCTCCAGGGACCGAGGGCTTCGCGCCCGCCGAGCAGCACTTCGAGCAGCCGGCCGAGGGCGAGGAACTGCGCCCCAAGGTAGCCGACGCTCCCCACCGCCACCGCCACCGCGGCCCAGCCGGCCGGTCCGCGGCCGCCGAAGCGAGCCGCCAGGGCATCCGGCACGGTGTAGACCTCGCGCACCTCCGCCAAAAGCCGCAGGCGCTTGCCGACGCACCAGCACAGCATGCCGCCGGTCAACCCCACCGGCAAGACGATGAACAGGGAGCCCAAGCCCAACCGATAGGTCAGCCCCGGCCCGCCGAGGAAGACGAAGCCGCTGAAGGCGGCGGACATGGTGGCGACCCCGGTCACCCACAGGCCCAGGCGCTGGCCGGCGATGAAGAAGTCCCGCGGACCGGCGGTGCGCCGTAGGGCCCAGACGCCCACGGCGACGACGAACAGGCCGTAGAGGGCGATGGTCGCTAGTATCAGCGGTTTGTGCAGGATGTCCATCGACCGAAGGCCTACTCACCGTCCCGGGAGCGCAGGGATCGCAGGGATCGCAAGTCCTCCTCCGTCAGACCGTGGCAGCGAAAGGTCACGGCGTAGATCCACGGCACCAGCAGCAGCGGCAGCAGCCCCATGCCGTACAGCATCAGGGCGCCTCCAAGGGGCAGGCCCGCCACCAGCGCTTGCTCCGCGCCGGTGGCGAAGACCATCGCTCCAGCGGAACCGAGGAGCACCACCGCCAGACCTCCCAGCATCCAGCCCACCGCACCCGCTGCTCGGTCGCGACGCAGGCCAAGGGCGATCAAGGCCAGCGGAAAGAGCAGCGAAAGCACCAGGAAGACGATCTCCCCCCAACGGCCGCCGAGGATCAGGGAGGCAAGGAGCAGGGGGGAAGCGAGGCAGAGGAAGACGAGGGCAAAGTGCTGAATCATCACGGAGTCTCGGGGGACCAAGAAAGACGATTCAGATCCTACCGGGGGCGGAGTCTGGAAGGTTGTTCCAGAGGGTAGAAACTCCCCGATGCCGAAGCCTCGCGCTCAATTTCTTGGGTGTGTAAACCGGCGGGCGCCAGGGGCTCGGCGATCCGGTTGCGGCTCTCGCGACGGCCTCAAGATTTACCAGCGACTCAAAGACGAGATCGTGGGAGTCGTTCTCTAGACCACCACCGGCAAACCGCCGGCCAGCGAGCGATTCGCGGCGGTCAGGGCCGGCCGATAGAGTTCCGCCGTGGCAGCGGTGTCGGCGGCGGTGACGAAGCGCTCGTAGAGATTGGTGCGCTGCTTGGGCTGGTAGCCGGCGGAGCGGATCAGGTGCTCCATTTCCGCCTGGCTCATCTTGTAGGCAGTGCCGGCGGCGGAGACGACGTTCTCCTCGATCATGATCGATCCCATGTCGTCGGCACCGAAGCGCAGGCCGGCCTGGCCGATCTTCTTGCCCTGGGTCACCCAGCTGGTCTGCAGGTGCACGATGTTGTCCATGAACAGCCGCGACACGGCGAGAGTCTTCAGGTACTCGTCGGCGTAGGTCTCGGGAATGTCCGGCAGGTCGGTGTTGTCGTGTTGGAAGGTCCAAGAGATGAAGGCGGTGAAGCCATCGGTTTCGTCCTGCAGGTCTCGGATGCGCTGGAAGTGCTCTACCCGGGCTTCGAGCGGCTCGCCCATGCCGTACATCATGGTGGAGGAGGTGCGCAGACCGTTCCGGTGGGCCTGGCGCATGATGTCGATCCACTCGTCAGCGGAAGTCTTGGGCTGGGCCAACACCCGCTTGCGAGTCACGTCCGAAAGGATCTCCGCGCCGCCGCCGGGGATGGACTGTAAGCCGGCGTCCTTCAGGGCCGCCACCACGTCATAGAAGCTCATCCGCTCCTTTCGGGCGATGAACTTCACCTCCGGCGGCGAGAAGGCGTGGATGTGGACCTCCGGATAGTGGTCGCGGATGAAGTTCAGCAGGTCGACGTAGTACGACAGCCGCAGCTCCGGATGCACGCCCCCCTGCATCAGGATGCCGGTGCCGTTCAAAGCCAGGGTCTCTTCGATCTTCTTGCCGATCTCTTCGTGCGGCAGCAGGTAGCCTTCCGGATCGCCGGGCTTGCGATAAAAGGCGCAGAAGCGACACTTGTAGACGCAGACGTTGGTGTAGTTGATGTTGCGATCGATGTTGTAGGTCGCCACTGCCGGAGGGTTGAACCGGTTGCGCACCTCGTCCGCCGCCATGCCGAGCTCCAGCAGATCGCCTTCGACCAACAGGGTGTGGGCGTCGCCGGCGGAAATCCGACGTCCGGCGAGGGCGTCTTCGAGAATCTGGGGTACGGGGCGTCCGGAAGGTGACCAATCCATGATGGCTCCGATCTTAGCAGCTAGCAGGCCGCTGACTAAGCGCTTCGCGCACGATTTCAGCGGCCTTCTAGCCTGATTTTCTTCAGGTGGGCTGAGCGCCCCCCTCGCCCGAAAATGGATTTTTCGGGCTCACCCCATCTTCGGCGGCTTCCGCCGCCGCCTCGCCCTCCGGGCTCGGAGCGCCTTTCCCTGGTAGCTCGAGCAGCTCCCACAAGACAGTTCGGGAGTGGCTAGGAGATCGACCGACCTCCTACGGGCACCACCCTTCAAGGGTCTCGGAAGACGAGCGCAGGAATTGCTTCGATCAAGCCGTTGGCCTGCGCTCGGCGGTAGAACTCTTCGAGGCCGCGGCGCTGTTCGTCGCGCAGGAAGAAGCTCAGATTCTCGGTCAGGTACGAGCGCACTTCGGAGGTGTCGAGGTCGAGTTCCGCGGCCGCTTCGCGCACCAGCGTGTCGAGGGACCCGAGGCCGAGCCGCAGGCTGGCCTTGAAGTAGTAGGCGAGATCCGCGAAGTGGACCTGCGAGCGCACCGCCCACACCGCGAAAACGAAGGGCAGGCCGGTCAGGGCCACCCATTCGGCCGCCAGGTCGAGGACCAGATAGCGGTCGCGGTCAACGGTCAGTGCCGGATCGCCGATGATCAGGGCGGCGTCCGCCCGCTCCATCATGCGATCGATCTCCGGGGCGGCGGTCACCGTCTCCGGATCCCGCCCGTAGCGCTCTCGCAGCACGATGGTGGCGAGCGCTGCGGAAGTGCGGCTGTGGTGATCGAGGGCGACGGTGCGCACCTCGTCCATCGGTTTGCGGGAGATTAGAAGCACGCTCCGCACTTCCTGCTCGGCAGCGACGCACAGGTCCGGGATGATCTGGAGATCGGGGATCCGCGCGACCTCGATGGAGGGGATCAGACCGATGTCGAGGCCGCCCTGGTCCAGCAGGCGCGCCACCAGGGCCGGCGGATGATAGCTCGGCCGGAACAGGTTGGCGTGATGCCCCTTGAGAAACCCCCAAGCCAGTGGCTTACTGTTCAGGTAGTTGACGATGCCAACGCGCAGCTTGGGCAATGAATCTTACTTTCTGGACATGGCATTCAGGAAGTCCTGATTGGCCTTGGTCTTCGACAGCTTGTCGAGCAGCAGTTCCATCGACTCGACGGTCGACAGCGGGTTCAGCACCTTGCGCAGCACCCACACCCGGCGCAGCTCGTCCTCGGGCATCAACAGCTCTTCCTTACGGGTGCCGGACTTGTTGATGTCGATGGCCGGAAAGACGCGCTTCTCCACCAGCTTGCGGTCGAGGTGGATCTCGCAGTTGCCGGTGCCCTTGAACTCTTCGAAAATCACGTCGTCCATGCGGCTGCCGGTATCCACCAGGGCGGTGGCGATGATGGTCAGCGAACCGCCCTCCTCGATGTTGCGGGCGGCGCCGAAAAATCGCTTCGGCCGATGCAGGGCATTGGCGTCGATACCACCGGAAAGCACCTTGCCGGAAGGCGGCTGCACGGTGTTGTAAGCGCGTGCCAGACGGGTAATGGAGTCCAGGAGAATCACGACATCCTTGCGGTGCTCGATCAGCCGCTTGGCCTTTTCGATCACCATCTCAGCCACCTGCACGTGGCGGGTCGCCGGCTCGTCGAAGGTCGAAGACACCACCTCTCCCTGCACCGAGCGCTGCATGTCGGTCACCTCTTCCGGGCGCTCGTCGATCAGCAGCACGATCAAGATCACCTCCGGGTGGTTCTTCTCCAGCGAGTGAGCGATCGACTGCAGCAGCATCGTCTTGCCGGTACGGGGCGGCGCGACGATCAGCGCTCTCTGGCCTTTCCCCATAGGTGTAGCCAGGTCCATCACCCGGGACGCCATGTCGCCGGGAACTTCCAGCACCAGGCGCTCTTCCGGGTAGAGCGGAGTGAGGTTGTCGAAGAAGATCTTGTTGCGGGCCGCTTCCGGGTGCTCGAAGTTGACCGCTTCGACCTTGATCAGGGCGAAGTAGCGCTCGCCCTCCTTCGGCTGGCGCACCTGGCCGGAGACGGTGTCGCCGGTGCGCAGGTCGAACCGCCGGATCTGGCTCGGGCTGACGTAGATGTCGTCCGGTCCGGGCAGGTAGTTGTATTCCGGCGCCCGCAGGAAGCCGAAGCCGTCCGGCAGACATTCGAGCACCCCTTCGGCGAAGATCAGGCCGCTCTTCTCCGTTTGCGCCTGCAGGATCTTGAACATCAGCTCCTGCTTGCGCATACCGGCAGCGCCTTCCACGCCGAGATCCTTCGCGATACCGCTGAGCTGCGAAATGCTCATTTCCTTCAGAGCACGGATATCGAGGGCCGGTTCGCGCCTCTTGTCCTGTTGGCGATGTCCTTTTTGCTGATTCTTTCTGGGTTTCGCAGTCACTTTTCCGCTCCGGTTGAGAGGGCCCGTTGAGCAATCACGCTCCACAGCTCTTTGATTCCGTCGCCGGTGCGGGCTGACACCGGAACGACTCGTGTTGTCGAGTCGAGGTCCAAGGTGCGGCGGACTTCCGCCAACATCTTCGATCTCTTGCCGCGAGGCACGCGATCGCACTTCGTGGCCACTACTTGGATGTCACCACCCAGGCTGTCCAGATACTCGTAGGCCTGGATATCCAGCTCCGTCGCGCCGACCTTCGTATCGACCAGCAGCACCACCAACGCTCCGGGCAATGCCTGCCGCAGGTAGTGGTCGATCAACTCGGCCCATCGTCGCCGCTCTTGTTTCGCCGCCTTGGCATAGCCGTAGCCGGGCAGGTCAACGAAATACAGACGGTCGTTGATGAGAAAATAATTGACCGACCGCGTCCGGCCCGGCTTCGAGCCGGTGTGGGCCAGATCCTTGCGGCCCAGCAACCGGTTGAGCAGACTGGACTTGCCGACGTTCGAGCGCCCCGCAAAAACCACCTCCGGGCGCCCGTCGCGCAACAGCATCCGCTCGGTGTGGGCCGACAGGGCAAGCCGTGCATCGTCGATCTTCATTGCCTGTGCGCCCTTTGGACCCACCGTGCGCTCCCCAAAGAGGGCGAGCGCTACAAAGACTTCAAAGACTGTTCGTCGGAATCGATCCGCGTTAGCCGCTACCGAATCACGGCTTCGCCGCTGGATTCAGTCAGCCTGCTAGCGGTTCCTTGCCTAGGGGGCTAGGCGCCCCCTCGATCCGAAAGCCCCTTCGCTGCCGGGCCTCTTGCGATCAGTGGGCCAGCGTGTCCGGCCCCACCGGCGGCTCGGGAGCCGCCTCGTTGAACTTGCCTTCGCCCTGCGGCGGCGAGGTCACCTCGCCATCGAGAGCCAGCCGGAGCACCTCGTCCATCGAGGAAACCAGATGCACGTCCAGGACGTCCAACACCTCTTGGGGGATGTCCTCGAGGTCCTTCTCGTTCTCGTTGGGAAGGATGACCTCCGTAATGCCGGCGCGGAAGGCACCTAGAACCTTATCCTTGATTCCGCCCACAGGCAAGACCTTGCCCCGCAGGGTGATCTCGCCGGTCATCGCAATGTCCTTGCGAACGGGTACCTGGGTGAGGGCCGAGACCAACGCCGTCGCCATGGTGATGCCGGCGGACGGGCCGTCCTTCGGGATCGCCCCTTCAGGTACGTGGATGTGCAGGTCGTAGATTTCGTTGAACTCCGTGTCCACCCCCAGAATCTCTGCCCGGCTGCGCAGGTAGGAGACCGCAGCCCGGGCGGATTCCTGCATCACGTCGCCCAGCTTGCCGGTGAGGATCAATTTGCCTTTGCCTTTCATCAGGCCGATCTCGGTCTCCAGCAGTTCGCCGCCGGCCTGGGTCCAGGCGAGGCCGGTACAGACGCCGACTTCGGACTCTTCTGCCTTGCGGCGGGGGCGGTGCTTGGGCTTGCCCAGCAACTCGCCGATGGTCTCCGGCGCCACTTCCATCTCCAGCTCTTCGCCCTCCTGGACCACCCGGCGGGCGAGCTTGCGGCAAACGGAACCGATCTCTCGTTCGAGGTTGCGGACTCCCGCCTCGCGAGTGTAGCCCTCGGACAATACCCGCAACGCCTCGTCCTCGAAGGTCACCTGGTCGGCCGACAGGCCGTGAGCTTCGAGCTGCTTGGGCACCAGGAATTGCTTGGCGATGGCCAGTTTCTCGTTCAGCGTGTAGCCGGAGAGCTGGATCACTTCCATGCGGTCCAGGAGCGGCGCCGGGATGGGGTGCGAAACGTTGGCCGTGGCAATGAACATCACCTTCGAAAGGTCGTATTCGACGTCCAGGTAGTGGTCGACGAAGGCGTCGTTCTGCTCCGGATCGAGCACTTCGAGAAGCGCTGACGACGGATCGCCGCGGAAGTCCATCGACATCTTGTCGATCTCGTCGAGCAGGAAGACCGGATTCAATGTACTGGCCTTCTTCATCATCTGGATGATCTGCCCCGGGAAGGCGCCGATATAGGTACGGCGGTGACCGCGGATCTCCGCTTCGTCCCGTACGCCGCCCAGAGACAGGCGCACAAATTTGCGCGACATCGCCCGGGCGATGGATTTGGCGAGGGACGATTTGCCGACGCCCGGCGGTCCGACGAAGCAGATGATCGAACTCTTGGTCTGGCCGACCAGTTGGCGGACGGCCAGGAACTCCAGAATCCGCTCCTTGATCTTTTCCAGCCCGTAGTGGTCCTCGTCGAGAATCTGCTCGGCCTGGTCCAGGTCTTTCTGCTCGCGGCTCTTTTTCTTCCACGGCACGCTGACCAGCCAGTCGATGTAGTTGCGCGACACGGTGGCCTCGGCGGACACCGGCGGCATCGACTCCAGGCGCTTGAGCTCCTGCTCGGCCTTCTCCAGCGCCTCCTTCGGCAGACCGGCGTTCTCGATCTTCTCCTTGAGTTCCGCCACCTCGTCGCCGCGATCGTCCTTGCGCCCCAGTTCCTGGTGGATCGCCTTGATCTTCTCGTTGAGGTAGTACTCTTTCTGGGCCTTCTCCATCTGCTTCTTGACCTTGACGTTGATCCGCTTGTCGAGATTGATCTTCTCGATCTCGACGTCCAGCAGATCGTGCAGGCGCTGCAGACGCTCGTAGGGGTTGACCAGTTCCAGCAGGGACTGCTTCTCCGTGGTGGCGACCATCAGGTGCGCCGACAGCATGTCCGCGAAGCGGTCCGGATCATCGACCTTCAAGGTCGACATCAGGCCTTCGAAGGCCAGATGGTGCGACATCTTGGCGTACTGCTCGAAGGCCGACAGCACCTTGGTGATGTACATCTGGAGTTCTTCGCTCGCCGGGAAGTCTCCGGCCAAGGTCTCCACCTCGACCCACATCGCGCCGTCTTCCTCGAAGACGTCGAGCACTCGGCCGCGGCGCACCCCTTCGACCATCACCTTGACGTTGCCGTTGGGCAGCTTCAAGTTCTGGATCACCGACGCCATCACACCGATCTCGAAGATGTCGTCGCGCACCGGCTCGTCGATTTTCGGGTCTTTCTGAGCGACCAGGAAGATCTGCTTGGCGGAGGTCGCCAGGGTCTGCTCCAGGGCTCGCACGGAGCTTTCCCGGCCGACGATGAAAGGCGCCATCATGTGGGGGAAGACCACCATGTCCCGCAGCGGGACGAGCGGCAGCTTCTCGACTTGGGTCTGAACGAAAGTTGAAGCCATGTAGGGGGTCCGGCGGGAGGGCGGGGCGCGTGGGAAAGCGCCCCTCGCTCAGCCGGCCTTCTTCAAGAGGGTGAGGGGATCGACGCTACGCGCGACGACGTCTTCGTTGATCATGCACTTCTTGATGTCGCGCTGCGAAGGAACGGTGTACATCAAATCCAACATCAACTCTTCGAGGATGATGCGCAGGCCACGGGCGCCAACGTTGCGCTTGATCGCCTCTTGAGCGATCGCCTGGAGCGCGCCGTCGGTGAACTCCAGCTCCACGCCTTCGAACTCGAAGATGGTCTGGTACTGCTTGAGCAGGCTGTTCTTGGGCTCTTTCAGAATTCGCACCAAGGCGTGCTCGTCGAGCTGCTCCAGGGTCGCCACCACCGGCAGGCGGCCGACGAACTCCGGGATCAGTCCAAATTTGATCAGGTCTTCCGGCAGCACGTGCTGCAACAGGCGACCGGCGGGCTCTTCCTTGGCCGACTTGACGTCGGCGCCGAAACCCAGGCTCTTCTCATTCATGCGACGGCCGATCTGCTCTTCCATGCCGACGAAGGCGCCGCCGCAGATGAACAGGATGTTGGTCGTGTCGATTTGCAGGAACTCCTGGTGCGGGTGCTTGCGGCCGCCCTGCGGCGGCACATTGCACTGGGTACCTTCGAGGATTTTCAACAGCGCCTGCTGGACGCCCTCGCCGGAGACGTCGCGGGTGATCGACGGGTTATCGCCCTTGCGGCAGATCTTGTCCACCTCGTCAATGTAGACGATGCCCCGCTGGGTCTTCTCTTTGTCGTTTCCGGAGGCCTGGTAGAGCTTGAGGATGATGTTTTCGACATCCTCACCCACGTAGCCGGCTTCGGTCAGAGTGGTGGCGTCGGCGATGGTGAAGGGCACCGAGAGCAGCTTGGCCAGCGTCTGGGCCAGCAGGGTTTTGCCGGTGCCCGTCGGGCCGATCAGCAGGATGTTCGACTTGTGCAGTTCCACCTCGCTGTGGGCCTTCTCGGCAAAGTCGATGCGCTTGTAGTGGTTGTAGACGGCGACGGCCAGCTTTTTCTTGGCCTGTTCCTGTCCGATCACGTAGTCGTCGAGGAGGGCCTTGATCTCCTGGGGCTTGGGCAGGGTGGTGTCCTGCTGCTGCTCCAACATCCGATCCTCGGCGATGATGTCGAGGCAGATGTCGACGCACTCGTCGCAAATAAATACCGTCGGCCCGGCGATCAGCTTCTTGACCTCGCGCTGGCTCTTATTGCAGAACGAGCACCTCAGAACCTCGTCGCCGCTGTCTTTCTTCGGCATGTCTCCTCCGGTGTCGGATCGGCGGATTCATCCACCCACAGAAAATGCATCGATGGCGAAACCGCACCTCCAGCCGATGGTACGGGCGATCCCGTTTGGCGTCAACCTTGATGGCGCGGATCGGCTGGGTGTTGCGGCAAGACTTGAACGGGCCCTTCCGGCCCGTTCGGATGCTCGAAAATCTCTCCGCCGTGGCGCCCTCTATAACAAGGTGCCCCCCACGGGTATTTCCGGGGCGGCGATCAGTCCTGAGCCTTCGGCCCGTCCGGGCGCAAGGTCATCACCCGATCCACCAGGCCGTACTCCACCGCCTCGTCGGCGCTGAGAATCCTGTCCCGCTCGGTGTCCTCGTGGATCTTCTCCTTGCTCTGGCCGGTATGCTGGGCCAGCAGCTCGTCCAATCGATCGCGGATCGACAGCATGTCCTTGGCGTGGATCTCAATGTCTGTCTGCTGGCCGCCGATGCCCTGCACCCAGGGCTGGTGAATGAGCACCCGGCTGTTCGGCAAGATGGTCCGCTTGCCCGGCGTACCGGCCGCCAGCAGCACCGCCGCGAAGGACGCCGCCTGGCCCGTGCAATAGGTCGCCACATCCGGCTTGATGTACTGCATGGTGTCGTAGATAGCGAAGCCGGCGGTGGTGACACCGCCGGGCGAGTTGATGTACAGGGAAATGTCCTTCTCGGGATTCTCGGCCTCGAGGAAGAGCATCTGGGCGATCATCAGGCTTGCCACTTCATCGTCGATCGCCCGGCCCAAAAAGATGATGTTGTCCTTGAGCAAGCGCGAGTAAATATCGAAGGCGCGCTCGCCCCGGTTGGTCTGCTCCACCACCATCGGAATCAGCATGTCTTAAAAGTACCTTCCCTTCGCGGTAGGTCGACCTTCCGTGGTCGAACTCCTGGTCGTTTTACCTTCTCATGACTCAAAGTTTCCAAGTCATCTGGTTCGACGCGCAGACTGCCCAAATCGTGGGTAGCAGCCTGCTTCCGAGCCCAGAGGGCTCGGCGGCGGGCGCTTGCCCGCCGAGGACGGGGGTGAGGCCGAAAAATCGCACTTTTCGGCCGAGGGGGGCGTTCTGCACCCCTAAGATTCGTCGCCCAATAGGCTGCGCACCGTGCGCTCCCGGCGGAGCTGGCGAATCAAGCCCTCCATCCGGCCGTCGCGCTCGAAGGCGGCGCGCAGGGACTCCGCCCGCTCGCCCTGTACCCGGGCGATGGTCGCCAGCGCGGCGTCCACCCGGTCCGGCCCGACCTCGATCTCTTTCACCTCGGCGATGCGGTCCAGAATCAAGCGCTCCTGCACCCGCTGCTCCGCCTGTGGGCGGGCCTGATCGCCCATTTCCTGCCAGTTGAGGCCGGCGTTCTCGAGATCCACCCCGCGGCGCTGCAGCTCGCCGGCGTAGTCGCGCAGCACGAGCTGGATCTCGTGATCGACCACGCCCACAGGCAGCTCCATCGGGTGGCGCGCCCGAAGCTGCTCCCGCAGGGCCTGGTGGCGTGCGCGGTCGCTCGCCTCGGTCTTCTGTCGTCGCACGCCGGCGATGACCTCTTCTTTGAGGGCGTCCACGGTTTCGAACTCGCCGACTTTGGCGGCGAATTCATCGTCGAGCTCCGGTAGGTCGCGCTCTTCGACGGAGACCACTTCCACTTCAAAGCTCCGCACCCGCGCCTCGTCGCCTTCCCCCTCGGGACGGCTGAAGGAGCCGCGCTGGCCCACCGCCAGGCCGGTGAGGGCGAGAGACAGCTCTTCCCAGATCTGTTCGTTGCCGATCTCGACCTCGATCTCTTGCGCTTCGGAAGCGATCTCTGGGGCCTCTTCCCCACCCGCCGCTTCCGTCGCTTCGGACTCCGCGTTTTCGGTCACCTCTTCAATCATCGTCTTGACTTTGTCGCCGCGCGCCGCCGGCCGCTCCACGGTCACCCAGTCGGCGACCTGCCGGCGGATATTGTCAAGGGCCTCGGTGACCTCCGCCTCGCTCGGCTCCTCGTCGCGCTCCGGCAGGTCGAAGTCTTCCAGGCTGCCCAACTCGAACTCCGGCCGCACCTCGATCGACGCCTTGAAAATGAAAGGCTCGCCGGCAACGAATTCGCCGACCTCATCGACATGCGGCGCCGCCAAGCCGTCCAGGTCGCTCTCCTTCTCCGCCGCCTCCCAGGCCTTGGGGATGATCCGCTCGATGACCTCCTGACGGATGTCGTCCTTGAAGCGCTGGCGCACCACACCGGCCGGGATCTTGCCCTGCCGGAAGCCCGGCAGCTTGGCGCGCTTGCCGAGATCCGCCACCACTTTGCCGACCTCTCGGTCGACCGTCGCGGCGGGCACCTCGATATGGAGCTGCTTCTTACAGGGTCCAACGGTTTCGATGGCGAGAACGGTCATCGCGAGCTACCTCTCGGGCTTTGAACGGAAGGACTTGAGAAAAATGGGGACTGAGCTGGTGCGAAAGGGGGGACTCGAACCCCCAACCCGTTTCCGGGACTAGATCCTAAGTCTAGCGCGTATACCAATTCCGCCACTTTCGCCGACCCGAAGCGAAACATCGCCACCGGTCCGCGCCCTTCCGTCTACCGTCGGAAAGACGCTTCGCCCCTCACCATCGCACTTCTGAGGAGTGACTATGACCGGATCGGTACCGACAAATGATTGGTGAGCCGCCAGGGACTCGAACCCCGAACCCGCAGATTAAGAGTCTGCTGCTCTGCCAGTTGAGCTAGCGGCCCAATGAGGCGTCAATATACCCAAAGCCCCGGAGGGTGGCAAGCTGAATCGCCGCGAATCGGCGGCCTCAGCCACCCTGCACGAACTGCACGATCTCCAGGCGATCTCCCTCATCCAATGAGGTCGCCCCGTACTCCGTCCGCGGCAGGATCAAACCGTTGTACTCCACCGCCACCGCCCGCGGGTGGCGATCCAGCTCTGCGAGGAGGTCCGCGACGGTCGCACCGATCGCGATTTGGCGCGCTGCGCCGTTGACGGTGATGGACAAGAGGCTCGCCGTGGGGCTTGACTCGCTCATAGGAGGCACCAGAACCGCTGACGACCCAAAGATATTTCCAAAGTTCCCGACACCACGGCGAACCGGTCAGAGATCGGCTAGGTCCCGTAGCTGGAGAATCTTCGCATGCGCGCGAGCCGCTCAGGCGAGCCGGGCCCTCAGGCCCGTCTCGGGGCGGCCCGCGCAGGGGTGTGGCCCCAAGAACCGCGTTTCTTGCGTCTCTTAGGGGCGGAGGGCTTGAAAAGCCCCCCGAAAACTAAAGAAGCTGTTTCAACTCCGCGCGGCCAATAGAGCTGGAAGCGGTGATGATCAACGCCGCCGTGCCCCGACTCAAGGCGGGAATTTCGAATTCGAGGCGCAGGGCTCCTTCGCCGTCGGTGCTGCCGCTCGCCAGGGTCTTGGGCTCGTCGACGGTGGAGATCATCTTGACCGCCACCTCGGCGCCACCGATCGGCCGCGCCCCCTTGCTCGACTGGGCCCGCAACGCGACGGACGCCGCCTGCCCGAGCATCAGGCTCAGTTCGTCTTCCAGTTCGAGCTGTAGGTGCTCCTGATCCGCCTCGCTCGTCAGGTACTCCAGGATCACCTGATCGAGGGTCTGTTCGGCCCGCCCCTCGGCTTCGGCCTCTTTCGTCTCTTCCTCCGGTGTGTCCGAGTGGGTCGCGTCGCCCTCGTCGATTTCGACCTTGGCCACTTCTTCCTTCGGGAGATCGTCCGGCGAAACGATCACCGGCCCGCTCGACCGGCTGCCGCCTCGTAGGGCGGCCAGCTTGTCGTCGAGGCGACCGCTTCGGATGGCGGCGATCATGGTCCGGTGCTGCCGGTCCATCAGCGAGACGATCGCCTCCTTGCCCTGGTCGATCAGCTCGCCGTACTCGGCGCGGCGCGACGCCAGCACCTGACCACCAAAGTAGACCAGGCTCTCAATGCGGGGATTGTTCTCGCCCTTGTCCTCGGTCTGGACGTGGAGCACCACGTCGCCGTGGCGCACGTCGGTGTTGTAGCCGGTGATCACCGCGCGAGGCTCACAGAGGAACGGGGTTCGACGACGAGGGCATTCATACCGGGATCAACACTGCATAAAAGACACAAACGCACCACCAGAGAAACCGGTGGCCGCGGTCAGGGGCCGATCTCCGCCGATGCGAGACGACTCCCGGCAACGGATACCGCAACTCACCGACCGAAACGTTGAGGCCGAATCTTACGGCCGAGGCGACGGACAATCAAGATCGGCCCACCGCCCGCGCCTCGACGGATGAGTCGGTTGGCCGGCCCTTGACGCGCATGAGACAATCTTTGCGCGGTTTCCCCAGTGCCCTTCGAGGAGGGCTTCCAGGAGACGTTCCGGGAGATGAAAGCGAAGCGGGGAGCCGTCTCCGATTCACGCGCGTTCCTTTCGGGCCGACGGAGGAGCCGCGGACCAAAATCGCAAATTCGAATCCGAGGAGAGAGATATGGCTGAGCCTACCGCTCATGAGACAGCTGAACGGACGTTGGTGCACTACGAGGTCAAGGAGGGCGTCGCCTACCTGACCCTCGACGATCCGCCGGCCAACACCTACACCCACGAGATGATGCGGGAGTTGGACGACTGCATTCTGCGCGCCCGTTTCGACCACGATGTTTACGTCATCGTGCTGCGCGGTATGGGCCAGAAGTTCTTCTGCGCCGGCGCCAACATCAGCATGCTGCAAAACGCCGAGCCGCGCTTCAAGTACTACTTTTGCCTGCACGCCAACGAGACCTTAAACCGCCTGGAGCAAACCCCCAAGCTGGTGATCGCGGCCTTGAACGGCCACACCGTCGGCGGCGGCCTGGAGATCGCCATGGCGGCGGACATGCGCATCGCCAAAAAGGACGCCGGCCGGGTCGGCCTGCCGGAGATCAACCTCGGCGTGCTGCCGGGCACCGGCGGCACCCAGCGCCTGGCGCGGCTCATCGGCAAGAGCCAGTCCATCGAGCTGATGGTCACCGGCGACCTGTTGACCTTCGAGCAGGCCGAGGACGCCGGCATCGTCAACCGGATCTTCAGCGCCGACGACTTCGACGCCGAGATCCACGACTTCGCCAAGAGCTTCTGCCCGCCGAATCGCGCCTCGAAGGCCGTCGGCCGGATCAAGCGTTCGGTGCAGAGCGGCGCCGAGGTGCCCTTTGAGAGCGGCCTGGCGATTGAGCGCGAACTCCAGCAGCAGCTGTTCGAGAGTTCCGACGCCACGGAAGGCCTCGACGCCTACGTCGAGAAGCGCAAGCCCTCTTTCTCGGGCCGTTGATGGAACGAGAGATCGTTCTGGCGGCGCCGGTCCGTACCCCCATCGGGCGGTTCGGCGGCGCCCTGGCCGCTCTGTCCGCCGCCGATCTCGGGTCGGCGGCGGCGAGTGCCTGCCTCACCCGCGCCGGTCTCGAACCCGCCGCCGTCGATCAAGCGATCTTCGGCCACGGGCGGCAGGCCGGCGGCGGGCCCAACACGGCGCGCCAGATCGGCTACCGCGCCGGCCTGCCGGTGGAGCGACCGGCCTTCACCTTGAACCAGGCCTGCGGTTCCGGCCTGCAGTCGGTGTTCGCCGCGGCGCGGGCCATCCGCCTGGGCGAAGCCCGGGTGGTGCTGGCCGGCGGCACCGAGAGCATGTCCAACACGCCCTACATGCTGCCGCGGGCGCGCTGGGGCTACCGCCTCGGCCACGCCGAATTGACCGATGGCATGTACCGCGACGGCTTCAACGACCCGCTCTCCGGTCTGGTGATGGGCGAAACCGCCGAGGAATTGGCGGACGAGCAGGGGATCGACCGCGCGGCGGCGGACCGCTGGGCCGCCGGCAGCCAGCAACGCTGCGAGGCCGCCCGAGAGCGCGGACGCTTCGTGCGGGAAATCGCGCCGGTGGAGGTCCCCGGCCGCCAGGCGACGACGGTGATCTCTGCGGACGAGCACCCGCGGGACGGGGTGACGGCGCAATCCCTGGCCCGCCTGAAGCCGGTGTTCCGCGACGGCGGCACGGTCACCGCCGGCAACGCATCGGGGATCACCGACGGCGCCGCCGCATTGATCGTGGCTTCGGCCGAAGCGGCGGAGGAGCATGGCCTGGAACCGGTCGCCCGGCTGGTCGGCGGGTCGGTGGTCGGGGTCGAGCCGCGCATCATGGGCATCGGCCCGGTGCCGGCGGTGGCTCAACTGCTCGATCGGCACGGCCTCGGAACCTCGGACATCGAAGAGATGGAGCTCAACGAGGCCTTCGCCAGCCAGGTGCTGGCCTGCCTCGGAGGCATCGACATCGATCCCGAGCGCGTCAATCCGGACGGCGGCGCCATCGCCCTCGGCCACCCGATCGGCGCGACCGGCGCTCGCCTTCTCGTCACTCTGCTCCACGGCATGGCCGAGCGGGACCGGCGGCGCGGTATCGCGACCCTGTGCGTCTCTGGCGGCATGGGTCTCGCGGCCCTGGTAGAACGGTTCTGATGTGCTGGACCGGCTCGTGAGCGCAACCGTCGGGAAACCGATCGTCGTCGCCGGCTCGAACAACGCCGAAGCGCGCCGGAACGTGGAGGCGCTGCGCACCCTTGGGGTGCCGGCGGAAGACATCCGGCTGCTGTTGCCGACGGACGCGGCGGAGGCTCGCGAGACGGTGCTCGGCGCCCGCGGCCTGCTGGTGGGCGGCGGCAACGACTTGGAGCCGCACCACTACAGCGAGGACCTGATGCCGGACTCGCGGGTGAAGACCGAGCCGGAGCGCGATCGGCTCGACCTCGAATCCCTGGCCGGCGCCCGGGACGCCCGGGTGCCCACCTGGTGTATCTGTCGGGGCCTTCAGTCTTTGAACGTGTTCCTGGGCGGCACCCTGTGGCAGGACATCCCCACCCAGCGCGGCGGCCCGCCGGTACACGAAGTGGAACATCCCCTCGACGCCCTGGCCCACGAAGTGCTGGTCGAAGAGCCGGACACCGCCACCGGCCGGATCCTCGGCCGCGAGCCGGCGTGGGTCAACAGTCGCCATCACCAGGCGATCAAGGATCTCGCGACGGGCCTGGTGGGCGTCGCCCGCTCGCCGGACGGATTGATCGAGGCGGTCGAAGGTAGCGCCAGCGGCCCGGCCGGCGATTGGTGGGTGCGAGCCGTCCAGTGGCACCCGGAAGACCTCCTGGCATTGCCTCAACAGCGCACACTGTGGGATGAGTTTCTGAAGGCAGCGGACGACTCGGGGGAATCACCGTGACGCCCTCGCCCGAGAAATCGGCCGCCATCGCCCTCGAATGGACCGGCCCGGTGGCGACCCTGGAACTCCGGCGCCCGCCGCTCCATATTCTCGACCTTGCCACGCTGGGCGAGATGGACACCGCCCTGGCCTCCCTCGCCGGTGCCGATTCCGCGCCGCAGGTACTGGTGGTCCAGGCCAGCGGCGAGCGCGCTTTTTCCGCCGGGGTGGCGGTGCAGGACCACACGCCGGATCGCATCGAGGAAATGCTCGCGACCTTTCACGGCGCGCTGCACCGGCTGCGGGCGCTGCCGGCGGTCTCGATCGCCGCGGTACGCGGCGCTTGCCTCGGCGGCGGCATGGAACTGGCCGCCTCCTGTGACCTGGTGGTGGCGACGGAGGACGCGGTCTTTGGCCAACCGGAGATCCGCCTGGGATGCTTTCCGCCCTGGGCGGCAGCCCTCTATCCGCCGCGCATCGGCACCCACCGCACCCTCGAACTGCTGCTCACGGGCCGCACTCTGAACGCTACGGAAGCCCACCGCTGGGGCCTGATCAACCGACTGGTGCCGACGGCGGATCTGCCGGCGGCGGTGGCCGAGCTGACCGCTGAGATCACCGCCATGAGCGCCGCGGTCACCCCTCTCGTCAAGCGCGCCGTGCGCACGACGGAAGGGAACTTCGCCCACGCCGTCGGTGAGAGCGAGCGGTTGTATCTGGAAGAACTAGCCCGGTGCGAGGACATGCACGAAGGCATCGCCGCTTTTATGGAGAAACGGGCACCGGACTGGAAGCACCGCTGACCGCGACGGCCACCGGGCTCATCTCTCGACTCTCAAGAGCACCCCATTCAAAAACCATCGGACTGGACGGAGGAGATATCCCATGGAGAAGACCCTGCTCGAAGAACAGCACGGACGGGTGATGGTGTTGACCATCAACCGGCCGGACAAACTGAACGCCCTCAACCAACAGGTGCGCGACGAGATGATGGAAGCCGTCGAGCGCCTCGAGGCGGACGATTCCGTCGGCGTGGTGGTGATCACCGGCGCCGGCGAAAAGTCCTTTGTGGCCGGCGCCGACATCGGCGAGTTCGAGGGGCGCTCCCCCTTCGATCAGCGCCACGCCATGCGCAGTCCCCGCATCTTCGACGTAATGCAGAGTTTCTCGAAGCCGGTGATCGCGATGGTCAACGGCTTCTGTCTCGGCGGCGGCTGTGAGCTCGCCATGTCCTGTGATCTGCGGGTCGCCTCGGACAAGGCGCGCTTCGGCCAGCCGGAGATCAACCTCGGCCTGATCCCCGGCGGCGGTGGCACCCAGCGCATGCCGCGACTGGTCGGCCTCGGTCAGACCATGCGCATGATGCTCACCGGCGACATGATCCCGGCGGCGGAAGCCCACTCCATCGGCCTGGTCGAAATGGTGTTCCCAGCGGACGAGCTGCGGGAGAAGACCCTGGAGCTGGCCGCCAAGATCGCCTCGAAAAGCCCGCTCACCTTGCGCATCGCCAAGGAGGCCGTGCACGCCGCGGCGCAGTTCCCGCTCAATGACGGCATTCGCTACGAGCGCGACCTGTTCTGCCTCGCTTTCTCAACGGAGGACAAGGCCGAGGGCGTAGACGCTTTCCTGAACAAGCGGCCGGCCGCCTGGCAAGGACGGTGACTCATTTTCGAGCGGGGCTGGGCGCCCGGACGCGGGACCGCCCCCTCGACTCACCGACTCGTTGCGCCTCGAAATTCGAGGCTCTCGGCGTAAAGAATCCGCGGATTACCCCGCCGCTCGGCGGAGGTTCGACCGCCTGAATTTTTTTCAAAGTGGCTCCCGGCGCGCTCCAGCCGTCTCTCGGCGCGCCGGGTAGCGCGCGAGAAACGCCGCCGGTTATCCCCTCGCACGAATATTTTCCACCCGGATGGAACCGGGCCGAGAGAAACCGAAAACGTCGCAAACCATAACATTTACAAATCTACACTACTGCCAATTTAGATTAGCGCAGATGCCGTTAAGGCCTCGCTCATTGGGGAAAATTGGCATATAATTCCGCCGGTGTTGGGATTGAAGATTTTCTTGTTGGGCTGTTCTGAAACGAACGGACCGCTGCCCCGTCCGAAGTGGATCCTGGAGATTTCTCGATGAGGCTCCAGACTCGTGTATTCGGAACGTCGTTCTTGCTGGTGACGATCGGGTTCTTGGGCGTCCTTGTAAGTTCTTACATTTCCTCCTTCCCACTGCGAATCTTTTTCTTGGCGGCGCTCGCCCTGGGCATCGCCGGCGTGATTGCCTGGGCCGTTTCCCGGGATCTTTCCCGGCCGCTCCGCCAGCTTTCGGAAATGACAGAAGAAATGGCCCACGCGGGCACCCGGCGGCGGGACTTCGGCGGCGTCCACGAACTGTCTCAGAGCATGCTCGACACACAGCAGATCCGAGAGATCGAGCACCTGCGCCAGGCTCTGCGCCACCTGGTTCACTCCTTCGAGCAATCCCAGACAGACCGCGAAAGCTCCTACGTAGAAGCGATCGGCGCGGTGGTGGCGGCGGTGGACGCTCGCGACCAGGAGACCAGTGGCCATTCCTTCCGGGTCGCCCAGTACGCCGTCGCCCTGGCGCGTTCCATGAACATCCACCGGCCGGACTTCCTGCGCGCTATCGAGTGGGGTGCGCTACTCCACGATGTCGGCAAGATCGCCGTGCCGGACGCCATCCTGCGCAAGGTCGGACCGCTGACCGAAGAGGAATGGCACATCATGCGCCAGCACGCCAACTGGGGCTACGAGATTCTCGCCGACGTGAAGTTCCTGAAGCCGGCCCTGTCGGTGGTCTACAGCCACCACGAACGGTGGGACGGCGCCGGCTATCCGCGTGGCCTGTCGGGCGAAGAAATCCCCTTGACGGCGCGCATCTTCGCCGTGGTCGATACCTACGATGCGATCACCTCGGAGCGGCCCTATCGGCGCGCCAAGGGCCACAAGGAGGCGATCGAGGAATTGGAGCGGGTGGCCGGTTCGCAGCTCGACCCGGATGTTGTGGAGGTGTTCGTTCAGATCCCGGAGGTCGAACTGCGCCGGCTGCGCAGCCTGCGCGGCAGTGTTGATTTGCGGTTGCCGAGCGACCGGCACCCCGGTGACCTGCGCGACGACCAACAGAAGGTCGGGTAAATGGGGGCTGCTGAAGCGCCTAGCGCATGATTTCAGCAGCCCTTTTGCTGATGGTCTCTAGGCCCGGACGCGGCCTGCCCCTCACCCGCAAGCTCTGCTTTCGGGCTCACCCCGTCCTCGGCGGCTCCGCCGCCGCCTCACCCTCCGGGTTCGGGACCTAGTTGCAAAGGTTCTGGCTCAACCGAGATTCTGCAAAGTATGGTGGTCGCTAGGGAATGCCGTGGCGGCGGCGCTTTTCCCACAGTGCCTTGCGGCTGATGCCGAGCATTTCGGCCGCACGCCCCTGATGGCCGCGGGTGTGGGCCAGGGCGCGCAGGATCTCTTCCTTCTCCACTTCCGCCAAGGACCGGGGACGGGCCGACGCCGGGGCTTCCGGGGCCAGCACCGAGCCGGAGGTATTCACTACCAGCGAGCGCTCCAGGACATTGCGCAGCTCGGTCAGATTTCCCGGCCAGGGATGGCCGGTCATCCACGACAGAGCCTGGCGGTCGAGGTCGATGTCCGGCGACCGGCCCAGACGGATTGCTAGATCCGCCAGCAGCGCTTCGGCCAAGTGCGGAATCTCGTCGCGCCGGTCGCGCAGCGGCGGCACCTCGTAAGACACCACCGCCAGCCGGTAGTAGAGATCCGAGCGGAAGGCCCCGCCCTCGACCCGCCGCGGCAGATCCGATCCACCGATCGCCACAAAGCGCACGTCGGCCGCCTGTTCCTCGCCTCCGAGACGCGAGAAGACTCCCTCCGCCACCACCCGCAGCAGCTTGGGCTGCACGCTCTGGGGAAGGCTCTCCACCCGATCGAGCACCAGCGTGCCGCCGGCGGCCCGGCCGAGGCGGCCGGGGGAATCGCTCACCGCGCCGGTGAAGGCGCCGGCACGATAGCCGAACAATTCGCTGTCGAAGAGATCCGGAGGAATAGCGCCGCAGTCGACCTCGACCAGTGGCCCCTGCGGTCGGCCACCGGCCCGGTGGAGGGCGCGGGCCAAGGTCGAGCGGCCGCTACCGGCCTCGCCAAGGAGCAGCACCGGGGCGAGCACCCCGGCAACCTTTTCGATGCCGACCAGTTGCCGGCGCAGGGCCGGAGAGGTGGCGAGCAGGGTGGCGAGGTCGGGGCTCAATCTCCGTTGGGGAAATCGCCGTCGGCGGCCGCGGTGCCGGCTTGGGTGAAGTCCGCGGTGACCTCCGGAGCGTCGTTCCAGAGATTCTCGAGGCCGTAGTAGCGCCGGCTCTCGTCGAGGAAGACGTTGACCACCAGCGACCCGAAGTCGAGCAAAACCCAGGCGCTGGCGCGCAGGCCCTCGACGTGGAGAGCGCGAACTCCGTGCGACCGCAGAGCCCCTTCCACCGCTTCTGCGATGGCTTGCACCTGGCGTTCGTTGGTGCCACTACAGAGCATGAAGTAGTCCGTGAAACCGCTCACCTCGGACAGGTCGAGCACCCGCAGATCGGCCGCCTGGCGGTCTTCCGCCGCCGCGACGGCGAGGGCAACGCGAGCGCTGACGTCGGGAACCTCTGGCTTGCCGGACCGGCCGGTCTGGGCGTTGGATTCGGACGGGGATTCGGATGGGCTGGCTGTTTTCATCGGTAGAGCTTGTATTTCTCAATGAATCGTAGCACCTGCTCAGGGATCCAGCCGTCCGGCAACTCATCGCCGGTGGCCAGCCGATCCCGCAGGTCGGTCGAAGAAATCGGTCGCGGCCGGTCCGCCACGAAGTCGATCCGCTGACGGTCCATCAACCGCCGCAATTCCGCCGGCAATTCACCCCGCAGGGCTTCCGGCTCCCAGCCGGGACGCACCAGCACGGCCAGGCGAATGCGTTCGATCAGTTCCCGCCAGCGCCTCCAGGTGGGCAATTCGGCGAACGAGTCGCTGCCGATCAACAGCACCAGCTCCGCCCCCGGCCAGCGGTCGGCGAAATGAGCCACCGTATCCACCGTGTAGGTTGGCCCCTCGCCCAGGAGTTCGTGGTCTGACACCCATAGGTCCGGCTCGTCGAGCAAAGCCAGTTCGACCATCGCGTAGCGCATCAGCGCCGGTGCAAAGCGCCGCTTCGGCTTGTGCGGCGGTCGCGCCGTCGGCAGAAAGATCACGCGCTCCAGGCCGAGGCGGCGGCGGGCATCGAGAATCGGATCGAGGTGGCCGCGATGGACCGGGTCGAAGCTGCCTCCGAAGAGGCCGATGCGCCCCTTCAAGAATCCTCTCCGCGCGGCGGACCAAGGGGCGACCACTCCACCGTTTCCTCGCTATCCTCCGCTCCTTCGGCGCGCTTCGCCTCGGCCAGGCGTCGGGCGAGTTCCCGCAACGCCACGGCCAAGCCTTCGCCGGTCACCGAACTGATCTCGAAGTACGGCGCTCCGCGTTCGGCGGCGGCGGCGCGCAGCCCCTGACGGCGCTCCGGCAGGCCTGCATCCGCCTTGCTGCCAACGATCAGCCGGGGGCGATCCAGTAGCTCCTGGCGAAAGGCGCCTAGCTCCTTTTCGATCGCCTCCAGGTCGTCCGCCACATCGCCTTCAATGGTGGAGAGATCGACCAGGTGCAGGAGCACCCGGCAGCGCTCCACGTGCCGCAGGAAGCGATATCCCAAGCCCGCACCTTCGGAGGCACCCTCGATCAGTCCCGGCAGATCGGCGATCACGAAAGGATCGGCCATGACGTCCGAGGCGACCACTCCGAGTTGCGGCACCAAAGTGGTGAAGGGATAATCCGCGATCTTGGGGCGCGCCGCCGTCACTCGGCTGATGAAGGTCGACTTGCCGGCATTCGGCAAGCCCACCACACCGACGTCGGCGATCAGCTTGAGTTCCAGCCGCAGTTCCCGCTCTTCGCCCGGGAATCCCGGCTCGGCGCGCCGCGGCGCGCGGTTGGTCGCGGTGGCGAAGCGGGCGTTGCCGCGGCCACCGTCGCCGCCGGCGGCAACCTCCAATCGCTCCCCCTCGGCCAGCAGTTCACCGAGCAGCTTGCCGCTCTCGATGTCCCAGGCCTGAGTACCGCAGGGAACCAGGATCACCGTGTCCGCGCCGCTTCGGCCGGTCTTGTCGGAACCCTCGCCGTGGCGCCCGCGCTCGGCGGCCCACCGGTACTTGCCACGCAGGGGGAAAAGGGTATTCATGCCGGCGTCCGCTCGCAGCCACACGGAACCGCCCTTGCCCCCATCACCACCGGCCGGCCCGCCCTTCGGCACGAACTTCTCGCGCCGAAAAGCAACACAGCCCGATCCTCCGCGCCCACCCAGGACGCGGATTTTCGCTTCGTCGAGAAAAATCAAGGAATTCTAGAGAAGGAGATCGTACTACCAGGGTACCAACGCCGGCCGGCAGTTCACTCCGAGCCCTACGGGCGAGGCGGCGGCGGAGCCGCCATGGACGGGGTGAGCCCGCAGGGCGAGGGGGCGCCCGGCCCCCTGAGAAGAACGGAGTAGCGGCGTTGCTGAAATCATACGCGAAGCGCTATTTCAGCGACCCGCTACTCGCCAAGGCGGACGTGCACGACCTTGCCGTGGCGCCCACGATCCTGGAATTCGACGGTTCCAGGGGCCATGGCGAACAGCGTGTCGTCGTTGCCACGGCCAACGTTCTCACCCGCTTTGAAGGGGGTTCCCCGCTGGCGCAGGATGATCTGCCCGCTCTTGATGGCCTGGCCGCCGTAGATCTTGACGCCCAGGTTCTTCGGATTCGAATCGCGGCCGTTGCGGCTCGATCCCTGCCCTTTCTTATGTGCCATCTGTCACTCCTTTCGCGCCGCCGCCGCGTGGGCGGAGAGCCGGACGCGCGGCGTCAAGCCGAGATGTCGTCGATCCGCACCCGCAGGTAGTTCTGCCGGTGACCGTTGGTCCGCCGGTAGCCCTTGCGGCGCTTCATCTTGAAGACGCGGATCTTAGGGCCCCGCACCTGGTCGACAACGGACGCCTTGACAACGGCTCCGTCCACCACCGGTGTACCCACGGTGACGTCGCTTCCGTCGGACACCATCAGCACGCGGTCGAAGGACACGGAATCCTCGACCTCGGCCATCATCTCGATGTCGATCACATCGCCGGGCTCGACCCGGTATTGCTTTCCACCAGCTTCGATCAATGCATACATTGGGAACAAACTCCTAGGGACACACTCCTACGGCATTCCACAGCGTTGTGGACGGGAGAACGTATCACGGCCTCCCAGAGGGGTCAACGACCGGCCCACTGACTCCTCGGAGCGGCGCGGAGTCCGCTCGCTTTCGGAAGAGCCACCGGAAGTCTCACTTCACAGCCTAAAAACCGCCCTTCTAGAATTTCGAAAAGCACCATAAGTGACTACAAACAAGCGACTTAGGTTACAATGACGCCGTTCGGCGGCATCGGGGCGATGTCGCTGGTTTTGATTGTTTGAGGGGGATGTATCCATGCGCGAGAACTTGCTGACCTTCGCGGAGCCCACCCGTGGCCTCCGCGCCAAACCTTCACGGAAACCTTCACAAGACCCGACGAACGACCATCCGAGCTTCGAAACCCTGGGCCGGCTGGTGGCCGAAATCGCCCACGAGGCCCGCAATCCCTTGGCCTCAATCCTCGCCGGCCTGGAGGCCTGGACCGACGAGCCGGAGGCGCCCTTCGACCTGTACGGCGTTCGCATCCAGCGCGACGCTCGCCGTCTGGCGCTCCTGATGGACTGCTTGCTGGAACTCGCCCGTCCGAGCCGCCAGCGGCGCGAAGCGGTTGCGATGCGGAGCCTGGTGAAGGACGTCATCGCCACCGCCGACCTGGCGCTCCTGACGTCGCAGGTCGAGTTGCAACCGGAACTCTGCGTCGGCGACGCGGAAGTGGCAGGGGATCCGGCGGCGCTCCGGCGGATGATCCAGAACCTCCTGGACAATGCGATTCAGCACACGGCCATCGAGGCCGCGCCCGGCGAGCGGGTCGTGCGTCTCGCCCTTCGTGCCCAGGGTGGTTCGGTGGTGCTCTCGATTCAGGATCGGGGACCGGGCTTCGCGCCGGACGAACTCGCTCGCGCCTTCGAACCGTTCTTCAGCCGGCGACGGGGAGGTTCCGGCCTCGGCCTGTCGATCGTGCAGAAGGTGGTGGCCGAACACAAGGGCCAGATCGCCCTGCGCAACCGCAAGACCGGCGGCGCGGTGGCCCGGGTGACGCTGCCCGCGCACGGGTCCGCGGGGTGAGCGGCGAGTTGGGCAAACTCCTCCTGGTCGAAGACGAAGAGGATCTTCGGTTCGCCATCGCCCGGTTTCTCAGCCGACGCGGCTTCCAGGTCATCGAAGCCGGGCGGCTCTCGGAAGCGGCCGAGAAATTCCTCGAAGCGCGACCGGAGGTGGTGGTCGTCGACTATCGGCTGCCGGACGGCGACGGCCTGGCCCTGCTGCGTACCCTGCGCCGCCACGAGCCCGGCCTGGCGGCCATTGTATTGACCGGCGAGGCGACCATCCAGCTTGCGGTCGAGTCGATCAAGGAGGGTGCGCAGCAGTTTCTCGCCAAACCGGTGGAACTCGACACCCTGGCGACGATGGCCCGGCGGCTGGCCGACAGCCGCAAGGCGGAACGCGTCTACCAGGCCTCTCAACAGCGTGACCGGCGACAGGAAGTCGACCCCTTTGTCGGCACGAGCGCGGCGATCGAGCGCCTGAAGGAGGAAGCCTTCCAGGTGGCGGCGGTGCCGGTATCGGTGCTGATCCAGGGCGAAACCGGAACCGGCAAGGGAGTCCTGGCGCGCTGGCTGCACCAGAACGGACCGCGGCGGGACGAGCCGTGGGTCGACCTCAACTGCGCCGGTCTGTCCCGCCAACTCCTCGAGAGCGAACTGTTCGGTCATCAGAAAGGCGCCTTCACCGGCGCGGTGACCGCCAAACCGGGGCTGCTCGAGGTCGCCCACCGGGGCAGCCTGTTCCTCGACGAGATCGGGGACATGAGCCCCGAGGTCCAACCGCGGCTGCTCAAAGTTCTCGAAGAGAAGACCTTCCGCCGCCTCGGCGATGTGCGCCAGCGGCGGGCCGAAGTGCGGCTGATGGCCGCCACCCATCACGACCTGGAGGCGCGCTCGCAGACCGGCCACTTCCGGCTCGACCTCCTGTACCGCATCAACACCGTCCGACTGGTCGTTCCACCGCTGCGCCAGCGGCGGCAAGACATCGTCCAACTCGCCCGCAGCTTGAGCCGAAGCCTCGCTCAAGAGCTGGGCTGCAGCGCACCGGAACTCGAGCCGGAGGCCGAAGAGAAGCTCTTGGAGCATTCCTGGCCGGGCAACGTTCGCGAACTGCGCAACGTCATTGAGCGCACCCTACTCTTTGGCCGCATCCGTTCGATCGGTGCTGACGAGGTGGAACGCGCCATCGGCAACGGAGGCGGCGCGCAACCCGGATCGGAGGCGACGGCCGGACTGGCTTCGGGTCCCGTTCCCAGCCTCGTGGAAGCCGAGAAACGGCACATCCAGAACACCCTCCGACGGTTCTCCGGCGACGTCCGCGAGGCGGCTCGGGTGCTCGAAATCTCACGCAGCGGCCTCTACAAGAAGCTCCAGCGGCACGGCCTCTCGCCGCAGCAAGCCTGACGCGCGCCTAGCCCCTGCCAGTCTCCAAATGGAGACTGAATCCGGTCTCCATTTGGAGACCGAGAGACTCTGCAATCCCTTGCGCTTCGCCTTCAAAGCACACATTTTATGGACTTTATCTCGGCTACCTTGCCGTCCGAGGGCTGGCCCGATAGCTGCTTTGTACACCACCAAGCCGGGCCGCAGCTCGGCACTGGAGAAGACCACGTGCCCCCGTTCATCCACCTCAAGGAGCCCCCGTCGCCCAAAGGCTCAGCCTCGCCGGCGAGACCCGCCGGTGGCGCAACCGGCTCCGCGAAGGCCGTCGCCCTAGAGGGCATTCTCGAACTCCTGCCGGCCGGGGTGATCGCTCTCGACGGGAAGTTGCGGGTCCGCTACATCAATTCAGCCGGCCTGGACGCCCTTGGCATCACCGTGGAGGACCTCGACACCAGCGAGGTCTTGGAAGGCTTTCTCGGCCAGGACTCCATGGTCGAAGCGCTACGGGCGGTAATTGAGGGCGGCGAGGAGCGCCGCCTCGCGGTGTTCGTACCGGCCGGAGACGATACGCCGCGGGAGATCGGCCTCACGGTCGTGCCGCAGCGGACCGAGTTTCCGACCGCCAGCGGCATTCGTGCCTTGATCATCTTCCGCAGCCTGGAGGACGGCCGGTCGCTCGATGAGCGGATGCGAGAGATCGAATACCAGGCGGCCACCGGCCGGCTGGCGGCGGGCTTCGCCCACGAAGTGCGCAATCCCATTGCCGCGATACAAGGCCTGGCGGAGGGACTGCTCGAAGAGCTGCCCACCGGCAGCCCACTAGTCGAGTACGCGGTGCGGATCCGCAGGCTGGTGGATCGCCTCGAGGGCCTGGTGCAAAGTTGCCTCGACCTGGGCGGTACGGCGATCTCGCTCACCTCGCCGATTCAACCGCGGTTCCTGGTCGAGACCGCCCTCGCCCTGACCGGCGTCGGCGACCAGGTGCGGGTCAAAATCGATCCCGGCGCGCCGCGCGTGTTGACGGACGCGCCACAAACCGCCAGTTGCCTGAAAGCCCTGATCCTCAACGCCGTCGAAGCCGGCGAGCCGGCCTCGGAAGTCGAGGTACGGGTGCGCTCCGGCGCGGACGACCACCAGCGGGTATTGTTCGAGGTCCTCGATCGGGGCCCCGGCATTCCGGCCCACCTGATGACGCGGGTGTTCGAGCCATTCTTTACCACCAAGCCGGGTTCCACCGGACTCGGTTTGGCGGTCGCCCGGCTGGTGGCTTCGCGCAATCACGGCTCCCTCGAAGTCCGCTCTCGGCGGGGGGAGACGGTCTTCGCCCTCGCCCTGCCCGCCGCACCGCTCGAGGAGGCCGCACCGTGACCCGCGTCTTCCTGGTCGATGACGAGCAGGACCTGGCCTGGACCCTGGCCCGCCGGCTCGGCAAGGCACGATCGGACTGGGAGACGTCGTCCTACTCGGATCCGCAGGAGGCCCTGGCGGCGATCCGCGAGAATCCGCCCGACGCGGTGGTCACCGACCTGCGGATGCCGGGGATGAGCGGCATCGACTTGCTGGTGGCCGCGCGCAAGGTCAAACCGGCGCTGGCGGCAGTGCTGATGACCGCCTATGGAACATCGGAAGTTCAGCTCGAGATCCGCAAGAGTTCGATCGAGTATCTGGAGAAGCCGTTCCCCTCCGCCGACCTTCTGAAGGTGGTGGAGCGCGCGCTCGAACAGGCGCAGGGATTCTCCGGATCCGTCGAGCTGATGTCCCTGCCGGATCTGGTTCAAATCTACGCCCTGTCCCGCTTCACCGGCGCGCTGACGCTGCGCAACGGTGCGCAACAGGGTCAGTTGTGGTTCTCCAACGGAGACATCGTCCATGCCGCCCTGGGAGATCAGGTCGGCGCCGAAGCAGCCTACGAGGTCTTGACCTGGGGAGGAGGCGACTTCAGCACCGAACCCGGTGCCGTCGCCGCCGAGGCCTCGATCGAGGTTCCGTGGCAGGAGTTGATGTTGGAGGGCTTGCAACGCCTGGACGAATCCAGGATGCAGCAAGAGAGGGGTTCATCGGAGTTCTCCGAAACTCCGCAATCGAAAGAGGAGAGTGAATATGGCGAACGTGAACGAAACTCTGGAAGTTCTGGGCGACATCACCGGGTTCGTGGGGTCCTGCATCGTGGACAGCAACAGCGGCATGATGCTGGGATCGCACGGCGGGGGTCAGATGGATCTGGAAGTGGCGGCGGCCGGCAACACGGAAGTGGTGCGGGCGAAGCGGGCGACAATGAAGTCGCTGGCGCTGGACGACGAGATCGACGACATCCTGATCACCCTGAGCAGGCAGTATCACCTGATTCGTCCCCTGTCGAACAACGACGGCCTGTTCATCTATCTGGTGCTCGACAAGAACCGGGCCAATCTGGCGATGGGCCGTCACCAGCTCGGCCAGGCCGAGAAGAACCTGGTCATCTAACAAATCAAAACCTAGGAGGAAATGACATGGCAACGGAACAAGAAATGAACGCGGTGATCGACAAAATCAAGGCCGATGTGAACGGCTTCATCGGCGCGTCGCTGGTCGACATGGACTCGGGAATGACCCTGGCCACGCGCAGCGAGCGACCGGACTTCGACCTGTCGACGGCGAGTGCCTACAACAGCGAGATGGTCAAGTTGAAGCTCAAGACCATCCACAGCCTGGGCCTCAAGTCCGACCTCGAGGACATGCTGCTGACGCTCAGCGATCAGATCCACCTGATCAAGCTGATCGGCAAGGGCTCGTTCCTCTACCTGGCCGCCGACCGGTCCACCACCAACCTGGCGATCGTTCGCTCGGCGGTCGCCCGCTACATCGGCGAACTGGCCTGAGTCGAGTCGGCAGAAGGCGCTCCCGTCCCGGGGCGGATCGGCACCCGGGGCGTCCACCTTCTCGACTCTTTGCATCATGGCCATCCTCGATCAGGGTCAACTGGTCGTCCGTATCGTCTACGACGGGCCGCCCCAGGCTGGAAAGACTTCGAGTCTCATAGCCCTCGGAAAGAGCCTCGGTCGCGAGGTGGTGTGCGCCGGCGAATCGGAAGGAAGGACCCTCTATTTTGATTGGCTGGACTACGTCGGCGGCCGCTTCGACGGCAGGTCCATCCGCTGCCAGGTGGTCACCGTACCCGGCCAGACGAGCCTGTGGCCTCGTCGGCGGGCTCTGCTGGAGTCCGCCGACGCGATCGTCTTTGTCGCCGACACCGTCGAGGAGTGCCTAGATGCCGATCTCGAGGCGCTCGATCAACTGAATGCCCTGCTGAATCCCATCGAGCCGCGTCCGGCGGTCATCCTCCAAGCCAACAAACGAGATCTGCCCGGCGCCTTGTCCCTCGATCGAGTGCGCGAGCGACTCTCCTCGGGAAACCTGGTGGCGGTGACCGAGTCGGTGGCGTCCCAGGGCCGAGGTATCCGCGAGACTTTCATCCTCGCCGTCCGGCTAGCGCTTGACCGGGCCCGCGAGATGACCCGCCTCGGCGTTCTGGCCGAGGGCTCGCCGGCGGTCGACAACGCCGCTGACCTGCTGGGCGCCCTGCAGGCGATGGAAGGCGAGATGCCGCTCCGGCTGGCCGGCGCCCAGCCGCGCCAGGAAGTGCCCGCCGCAGGCCCTCCGCAAGGGACGACCCAAGAACCGGTCGCCCGACCGACGGGGCCGCAGGTGCACGAACCGCGGGCAGCGGATCCGCACTCCCACGGCGACCGCCACGAGGCGGTGCCGCGCCCCCCCGACCCGTCGATCCCCGGCGGCATGATCTGGCCCCCCATCGGCGGGCGCATCATCCTGCACGAGGCCGAGCCCGATACCGCGCGCATGGGCCGCCTCACCGGTGGCGGCTGGGCCGACGTGGGAAATCCCCGGTGGCTCATTCACTCACCGCCCGGCGCTCGCTACGATCAGCTCGAAACCGGCCGCCAGCGGCTGATCGCTTGGGCGCGCTGGCACTCGCGTCTCGGCGGTCTTCTGTCTTCGAAGCGCTGCATCGTGCTCGCCGAGGACTCGCTCCGCCGGTGGCGACTGTGGCAGGTCGTCGGCCGCAGCGCGACCCTGCGGGGACTCCTCCTTGACGCTTTCGCCAACGGCGAAGCGACGGAACTCGCCCACCGCCTGGTGACCGCTGCCGAGGCTCTGATGACCTTGCGCGATCGCCCGGAACTGGACCCCCTCCACCCCAACCTGGACAGTGTCGGGCCGGAAGACGGCCGCTGGGTCTTCACCGGCCTGATGCCGACGACCCCCGCCGAGCCGGAGTCCGGTGAGGAAAGGGCCGAAACGGACAGCGAACGGCCGGTACGGGATCTGCCGAGAGCCCTGGCCGACGGCTTGAGGACCTGGGCGGGAGACCGGACCGAGTTGGCCGCAGAGCTCAGCCGCCGGAGGTCACAGACCACGGCACCGGGAATCGTCGACTCCTTGGTCGAAATCGCTAGGACGTGAAGGTAGGATCGTGGGCCTGATGAGCGCACCGGACTACCTGATCTGCCTGGAATGCGAATCGCCCGTCTATGTCTTTGAGTGGAAGGACACGGACCTGCTCGAGTGTCTCTGCCCGATGTGTGGCAATGAAGACCTCGACCAGTTCCTCTCCCCCGACGACTTCGACGCCCTAGCGGTGCCCCGCGCTTAGCGCCGCCGCCGGCACGGAGGCCGGCGACGGTGCCTTGCCGCGCGCCTGCGGCAGGTGCACGGACATGATGGTGCCGCCGCCGGGTCGATCAGCCACCACGACCCGGCCGCCGTGGGCCGCCGCAATGCGCTGGACGATGGCGAGGCCCAAGCCGGTGCCGCCCTTGCGGTTGGAATAGAAAAGGTCGAAGAGGCGCTCGCGATCGGCATCGCCGAGGCCCGCGCCGTTGTCTTCTACCGACAGCACCACCGCCTCGCCTTCGGCCTTCGCCCGCAGCCAGATCTTTCCCGGCCGCTCCACCTCTTCCACCGCCGACAGGGCATTCTGGGCCAGGTTGAGGAGCAACTGACCGAGCTGCTCCGCATCCACCTCGAGGGACGCGCCACCGGTGCGGTCCACCACCTCGAAATCCACCTCCGCTCGCCGAGCGGTGCCGACCAGGAGCTGCCGGGTGCGTTCCAACAAACCGGCGACGGCCACCGTCTCCACCTCCGGCGGGCGCGGCCGGGCGTAGGATAGAAAGTCCGTCACCAGGCCTTCCAGCCGCCCAATTTCCGAGCGGGTGATCGAAAGTAGACGCTGGTTGCCGGCATCGGCCTCGTCCTCTTGCAACATCTGCATGTTGAGGTTCAAAGAATTCAAGGGGTTGCGGATCTCGTGCGCCAGGCCCGACGCCAGGGTTCCGATATAGGCCAGCCGCTCCGCCTCGGCGGCCTGCTCTTCGAGTCGGCTGGTCTTGCGCGCCAAGCGCCAGATCACCGCGTAAGCGGTGAGCAGGAGCAGGATCGAAACGGCGCCGATGATCACCGCTTGGCGGATCAGATCCTGGCGCAATACGCCGAGGCGTGCCGCCAGCTCGTCCGGGTTGATCCCCACCTGCAAGGTTCCGAACACGTCGATCGGTACCTCCACCCGCTCGAAGGGCTCCTCCCATTCATTGACCACCTCTGACACCCGCCGCTCACCGGCCGCCAGTTCATCGCCCTCCGGGAAAGGCCGCACCCGCCGAGTCTGCTCGCTGTAGCCCTCCCACACCAGCGTGCCTTCGGCGTCGAGGATCCGCATGTGCTTCACCAGTTTCTTCTCGTGCAGGATCTCTTCGATCAGGGTGGTCACCAGCCGCTGGGAAGCCACCGCCGTGAACAGATCCGGATCGCGCTGGCTCTCCGCCCCGCTGGCGATCTGATCCGCCAGGAGCTGCGCTTCGGCTTGGGTTTCGAGCAACACCTTGTTCACTTCGCGCTTCGAGAGGGACTGGAAGATCAACACCCCGAAGAGCGCCAGCTCGAAGAGCACGAAAAGGCCGAAGGCGATGGAGCCAAAGAGCAGGCGGCGGGAGGATTGGGTCGCGGAGGCCATGGCGGTTTTCAAGAATAGCACCGGGATTGTCAAACTACCTCCACCAGAATCTTAGCTGGATTTACTAAAATTTTTTCAATTTCCGGGAATGAACGGCATTACCTTAGCGTTAATCACTACGATTGCGCCAAGATCGAGTGGATCTGAGCGCTGCTTGAACCAACCCAGGAGCTGAACCGACCCGGCGTCGGCAGGTCCTCAGGAGACAGAAAGCTATGAGCAATGGAATGGTTCGCACCACCCCCGACCTCTTCCGCAACAGCCTGCACCGCTTCTTTGACCAGAGTTTTGGCGACGCCTTCTCCCTGTCGCGGCCGAGCGAGGAAGTGTCCAACCGTAGCTGGATCCCGTCGGTGGACGTGCGCGAGACCGACGAGGCATTGACCCTTTTCGTCGAGCTGCCGGGGATGAAGCGCGAGGACGTGGACATCACCCTCGAAAACCGCATGATCACCCTGCGCGGCGAGCGCAAATTCGAGCAGGACAGCTCGCGCGAGAGCTACCACCGCATCGAGCGCGCCTACGGTTCCTTCTCGCGCTCCTTTACCCTGCCTTCGAACGTCCAAACGGATCAAGTGAACGCGTCCTTCTCTGACGGCCTGCTGACCATCGAACTACCGAAGGCCGAGGAGTCCAAGCCGCGCAAGATTGAGATTGCAGGCTGATGATCGCCAGGGGGCTGGGCGCCCGCACGCGGTCCGCCCCTCGCCCGAAAGAACACTTTCGGGCTCACCCCGTCCTCGGCAGCTCCGCTGCCGCCTCGCCCTTCGGGCTCGGGCGCGGGGTGCCGAACGAAAGCCCTCCATCAGACCCTCCACCGCCCGGCATTCCGGGCGGTTTTCTTGTGCTTTCTTTCACGGGTCGGGTGGCGGGCGAACAATCCGGTAGGATGCGTCTACACCATGAAGACAAAACTCCTTCCGCTCCTCGCCGCCACCGCCCTCGCCGCCCTGAGCCTTTCCCTACTTTTGGCCGGCTGCGGTCCGCGGAGCGCGCCGGAGCAGGACCCGCCGCAGGACAACGAACCGAAGCGGGGCGGATCGATCATCATCGCCACCAGCGCCGACATCAGCGGCTTCAATCCGCTGATCGTGTCCTCCAACCGGCCGACGGAACTGGTCCTGCGCCACGTCTTCCCGCAGCTCGCCCGAGAGCAGGCGGATTTCGAGGACGGCCCGCCCAGTTTCACACCGAGTCTGGCGGAGAGCTGGGAATGGTCCGAGGACCATAAGACGGCCACTTTCAAGCTGCGCAAGACCGCCCGCTGGAGCGATGGCGCCCCGATCACCGCCGAGGACGTGCGGTTCTCGTGGCAGGCGCAGATCGATCCCGATGTCGCCTGGGACACGGTGGAGTACAAAGAGTCGATCACCGACGTCGAGGTGGTGGATCCGCACACCGTTCGATTCCACTTCGACCGGGTGTACCCGAACCAGATGCTCCACCTCAACGAGAGCTACGTCCTGCCGAAGCACCGCTGGTCGGAGATTCCCTTTTCCGAGTGGCGGCAACGCAGCGAGTGGTTTCGCGACAACGCCGTCTTCGGCGGCCCGTTCCTGATCGCCTCCTGGTCGCCGCAGCAGGAGATCGTGCTGGAACGCAACCCCGAGTACTGGGACCCGGTGCAGCCGTACCTCGACCGGGTGGTCTTCCGCATCGTCACCGACCAGTCCAACCAAATCTCTCAGCTCCTCGCCGGTCAGATCGACATGGCGAGCAACCCGGCACCGGATCAGCTCGACCGTCTGAAGGAATCGGAGGGCGTGAGACTGCTGCAGTACTGGGGTCCAAGCTTCATCTTCATCGGCTGGAACCAGAAGCATCCGATGTTCCAGGCCCAGGAAGTGCGCCAGGCCCTCACGTTGGCGATCGACCGCGTCACCCTGGTGGAGGCCCTGTGGGGCGATGCCGGCCGGGTTTCGGACTCGCCGATTCTGCAAAATGTCTGGATCCACAACGACCAGCTCGAGCCCTACCCCTACAACCCGTCGAGAGCGAAGGAAATCCTGGCGAATCACGGCTGGCAGGACACTGACGGCGACGGCATTCTCGACCGCGACGGCGAACCCTTCGCCTTCGAGCTGATCACCAATGTGGGCAATCGCCAGCGACTGGATGCCACCGTGATGATCCAGAGCCAACTCAAACGCATCGGGATCGACGTCACCCCCCAGGTCATCGACTTTCAGAACTTCATAGCCCGTAAAGACGAGCGCGACTTCGACGCCGTTGTGATGGGCTGGACCTTTCCCACCACCATGGACTTTCGCTACGCCTTCCACAGCCGAAAGATCCCCGACATGGGGAACAACTTCGTCAGTTTCTCGGACGAGCGGGTGGACGAGATCTTGGACGAGATCGCCGTGCAGGTGGAACTGGCCGACGCCGAACCCCTGCTGCTGGAGATGCAGGAGATCTTGAACCAGCGTCTGCCCTACACCTTCCTGTGGGAATCGAAGCGCAGTGTCGGCTTGAGCGTGCGAGTGCGTGACGCCAAACCGTCAGCGCTCTTCCAGCACGACAACCTTCCCGAGTGGTGGGTGATCGACGCCGTCGCCACGACCCGCTGACCGCCCGGGCGAACGGATGAAGGGACCCCTCTTCCGGCGGCTGGTGTCGTCGCTGATCCTGCTCTGGCTGATCGTCTCGTTCACCTTCGTCCTGCTGCAGATCGCTCCCGGCGATCCCCTCGCCACCCTCACCCAAGGAACTTCGGGCAAGCTCCCGCCGGAGCAGATCGCCCGGCTGGAAAGGATTTACGGTCTCGACCGGCCGGTTCACGAGCAATATTTCTCCTGGTTGAGTTCCGCCCTGACCGGTGACTGGGGCTACTCCATCACCCAGCAACGACCGGTGACCCGGATCATCGCCGAAGCGCTCCCCACCACCCTCTCCCTAGCCCTGGCGGCCATCCTGGTGGAGTACCTGATCGCGATTCCCCTCGGCGTATGGGCGGCGCGGCGCGCCGGCACCTGGAAGGACCACGCACTGCGCGGCGCTTCGCTTCTGCTCTGGGCGATGCCCGCCTTCTGGGCGGGGCTGATGGCGCTGCTGGTGTTCAGCTACTGGCTGCCCTGGTTCCCGGGCGGCCACAGCAGCTCACCGATGGCCCATCAGCTACCGTGGTTCAGACAACTTTGGGACCGCCTCCACCACCTCACCCTGCCGGCGCTGGTGCTCGGCGTACTGGCGGCCGGCGGCACGGCGCGGTTCGTGCGCAACGGCCTGCTCGAAATCCTCGGCCAGGATTTCATCCGCACCGCCCGCGCCAAGGGCCTGCCGGAACGCCGAGTGGTGTGGGTGCATGGCATGCGCAACGCAATGGTGCCGGTACTCCAGATCCTCGGCCTGTCGCTGCCGATCCTGCTCAATGGCTCACTGGTGATCGAAATCGTCTTCAGCCTGCCGGGCCTCGGCCGCGCCACGGTGCAGGCGATCGCCGCCCGGGACTATCCGGTACTGCTGGCCACCACCGCCTTTTCCGGCGTGCTGGTGATCGGCGCCAACTTGTTGGTGGACCTCGTCCACACCGCCCTCGACCCGCGGGTGCGCCGTGCCTAGACTCGTGGGCGTCCTGCGCCGCTCGCCCACCGCCACCGTCGGTGTCGCCCTCGTCTTGCTGCTGACGGTGGTTGCCGCCCTCGCGCCGTGGCTCACCACCGCCGCGCCGGAGTATCAGTTCGACACGGTGGCCGGCAAACTCCTCGCGCCGGGCAGCGAGCGCTTCGTCTTCGACTTCGCGGGCGACCGCCTGTCGATCCTCGCCGAACGGGCCCAACGGACGGGCGACCGGGCGGAGATCATCCGGCGAGGACGGACGGAGAGTTTCCCCCTGGCGGAGGTCGCGAACCTCTTGCCGGACGGCTCCTTCGAGCGGCGCACCTTCCCGTTGGGCACCGACCGGCTGGGGCGCGACCTCTGGTCGCGCATCGTCTTCGGCGCCCGAGTTTCGCTCTCCATCGGACTGCTGTCGGCCCTGGTCGCCCTCGCCATCGGCCTCCTCGTCGGCAGCCTGGCGGCGATCGGCGGGCCCCTCGTCGACGGACTGCTGATGCGCCTGGTCGACACCTTCCTCGCCCTGCCCCGGTTGTTCCTGCTGATCGCCCTGGTGGCGGTGCTCTCGCCCGGGCGCTGGGCCATCGTGGCGATTCTCGGCGGCACCACCTGGATGCCGATCAGCCGGCTGGTGCGGGCCGAAATCCTGGGGCTCAAGGAGAGGAACTTCATCCACGCCGCCCGCGGCCTCGGCCAGCACCCGCTGGCGATCCTGCGGCGCCACCTGCTGCCCAATGCCCTCACCCCGGCTCTGGTGCAAACGGGATTGATGATCGGCGGCATGATCCTCGCCGAATCCTCCCTCTCCTTCCTCGGCCTCGGGGTACCGGAGCCCTTCCCGAGTTGGGGGCAGATGATCGCCGACATCACCGGCGGCCCGGTGCGGCGCTGGTGGATGGCCGCCTTCCCGGGCTTCGCCATCGTGTTGACAGTGATCGCCTTCAATCTGCTCACCGACGGGCTGAGGGACGCCCTCGACCCACGACATCGTTAGCGAACCTGGGCGGCGAAAGGGTCGCGGGAACGAGTAGACTCGCCCACCATGGAGTCGAAGGCCACAGAACCAGCTACGGCGGAAGCTCCGCCGCGCAAGGGGGCCATGCTCACGCTGTTCTTCACCGTGCTGCTGGACCTCCTGGGCTTCGGCATGATCCTGCCGCTATTGCCTTTCTATGCGCAGGAATTCGGCGCCAGCGAGTTCGAGATCGGCCTGCTGCTCGCCGTCTACAGCCTCGCCCAACTGGTGATGGCACCGGTGCTGGGGCTGTTGTCGGACCGCTTCGGCCGGCGGCCGGTACTGCTGGTGGCGGTCAGCGTTGGCCTTTTCGCCTACCTGCTGTTCGCCGCGCCGTCCCTCGCCTTCACCCCGGCCTGGATGCGCACCCACGGCATCGCGGTGCTTCTGGTGGCTCGCCTGCTGGCCGGTGGCGCGGCGGCGACCTTCGCCGTGGCGCCGGCCTACATCGCGGACATCCTGCCGGCGGCGGAGCGCTCCAAGGGCATGGGTCTCCTCGGCATGGCCTTCGGCCTGGGCTTCATCGGCGGGCCGGCGCTGGGGGGCCTGCTCGGCCAGTGGGGCCTGTCGGCGGTGGCGTTGGGGCCGGCGGCCCTCTCCCTGGTCAACGTTCTGCTGATCCTCTTTCTTCTGCCGGAGAGCCGGCAGGTCCGAGGCGCCGGGCAGGCGAAGACCCCCTGGCTGCCCACTGCCGGCCTGCGCCGCCTGGCTCATGACCGAGCCCTCAGCGGGCTGTTTCTGCTGCTCTTCGTGTTCACTCTCTGCTTCTCGCTGATGGAAGCCACCCTGGCGCTCTTTCTGCAGTTCCGCTTCGGCTTTGGCCAGGTGGAGACCACCTGGGCCTTCGTCTACATTGGGGTTCTGCTGGTGATCGTCCAGGGCGGCCTGATCGGCCCGTTGTCGAAACGCTTCGGCGATCGCCGGCTGGCGCAAGTGGGCATCGGCCTGGCCGCCGCCGGCCTGCTGCTGATCCCCGTCACCGGCTCTCTGGCCTCGATGGCCGTCGCCGGGGCGCTCCTAGCCGGCGGCTCGGGCCTCTACAGCCCCACCTCCATGTCGCTGATCAGCCGCATCACGCCGGAGACCTCCCAGGGTGAGATCCAGGGACTGTCGCGCTCCTTCGGTTCCTTGTCGCGAGTGCTCGGCCCCCTCGCCGGCACCCTGCTGTTTGAGCGGCTGGGGCCGCGCTGGCCGTTCCACACCTCCGGCGCGGTGATGGTGGTGGCCCTGCTCGCCGCCTGGGGCCTGCTCGCCGGCCTCGAGCGCCGTTTCGTCGACCGTCTGCCGGCCTCCGAAAGTTGACCCGCCGGTGCTGACCCGCGACTTCGACTTCCACCTTCCGGAAGGACTCATCGCCCAGCAGGCCCGGCGGCGCGGCGAAAGCCGCCTCTTGGTGCTGCCAGGAGTTGAGGACTCGGGCATCGCGCACCACACCGTGCGCGACCTGCCGACCCTTCTGCGTCCGGGGGATCTGATGGTGGTGAACGACACCCGGGTGATCCCCGCCCGCCTGTTCGCCCGCCGGGCGGAGACCGGGGCGCGGGTGGAGCTACTGCTCATCCGCCGCCTGGACGAAGTGCGCTGGGAAGTCCTCGCCCGGCCAGGCAAGAAGGCACGGCCGGGCATCCTGCTGGAACTGGGCGAGGGCCTTTCCGCCACCGCCGAGGGCCTGCCCAATTCCCGCAGGATGCCCGGCGACGGGCGGCTCCGCATGCGCTTCTCGCAGCCGGTGGAGCCTTTTCTCGACCGCCTCGGCCATGTGCCCCTGCCGCCCTACATCAAGCGGCCGGACACCGCCTCCGACCGCGAGCGCTACCAGACCCTATGGGCCTCCCAGCCGGGGGCGGTAGCCGCTCCCACCGCCGGCCTGCACTTCGATCAGGCGCTGCTCGACGCCCTCGCCAAGGCCGGTATCGAGCGCGCGACGGTGACCCTGCACGTCGGCATCGGCACCTTCAAACCGGTGACCGCGGATTGGGTCCATGAGCATCGGATGGAGGTCGAGTCCTTCGACATCCCCGCCGCCACCGCCGAGACCGTTCGCCGCACCCGGCGGGCCGGCGGCCGAGTGGTGGCGGTCGGCACCACCGTCGTCCGCACCCTCGAGGGGGCGGCTCGGCAGGGTTTGATCCAAGGCGCCGGCAGCACCGACCTGTTCATCACCCCGGGCTTTGACTTCCGAGTGGTCGATGCCCTGGTCACCAATTTTCACCTGCCCCGCTCGACCCTGCTGATGTTGGTGTGCGCCTTCGCCGGTCGGCAGCGGGTACTCGACGCCTACGCTCGAGCCGTCGAGCACGGCTACCGGTTCTACTCATACGGCGATGCGATGTTGCTCGAACGATGAACTCCCGGCGCTCCAACACGTAACACCAGAAGGAAACGCTCCGCCGACCCGCTGACGCGATCAAAACCTCGAACGACCCGCTGCCAACCGAGAGGAAACCGCCGTGAAACACCGTGTAGTCGCCCCGCGAATCCTTCCCGTCCTCATCGTCCTCGCCGGCCTGTGCTCCACCGGCCCGGCCAGCGCCGAGCAGATCACCATCGGTAAGACCACCACGGTGCGCTCGGAGATCCTCGACGAAGACCGTACTCTGATGATCTCGCTGCCGGCGGGTTATCGAGATGAAGGCAGCGAGCGCTATCCGGTGCTCTGGGTTCTCGACGGGGAGACGCGCTTTCTCCACACTCTCGGCACGGTCCGCAGCTTGGCGAGCAGCGGCCACATTCCGCCGATGATCGTCGTCGGGATCACCAACACCCAGCGTACCCGCGACCTCACCCCGCCCTGGCGCGGCGAACCGGAAGAGGGCCGCGAGCAGATGATCGAGACCGGGGGCGGGGCCGACAAATTCCTGCGCTTCCTGCTTGAAGAAGCGCGGCCTCAGGTACGCCAGAGCTATCGCACAGCGCCCTTCGAGGCCCTCGTCGGTCACTCCTTCGGGGGCCTATTCGCGGTCCACGCGATCACCGAGAATCCCGCCGCCTACCAGGCCTTCATCGCCGTCAGCCCGAGCCTGTGGTGGGACGGCGGCCGACCGGTGAAGGAGTTTGCCGAGATGATCGAGACTCGCCCGGATCTGGCCGGACGCCTCTACGCCACCCTCGGCGACGAGGGCGGCGACATGCTCACCCAATTCAAGCGCTTCGAGGAGATTCTGCGCCACCGGGCGCCGCCTTCGCTCGCCTGGACGGCGCGGGTGCTCGAAGGGGAAGACCACGGCTCTGTCCCCCTGCCGACGGTGTATTACGCCATGCGCACCATTTTCGACCGCTGGCCACCGCCGACCTTTCTGGCCGACGAGGGCCTCGACGGCCTCGAACGGCACTTCGCCGCCGTTTCCGAACACTACGGCTACCCGGTACCGGTGCCGGAGAACCGCGTCAACCTCCTCGGCTATCGGCTGCTCGGCGAAGAGAAGGTCGACGAAGCCATCGCCATCTTCGAGAAGAACACCCGGGATCATCCGGCCTCGTCCAACGTGTGGGACAGCCTCGGCGACGGGCTCAAAGCCGCCGGCCGCCTGACCGAAGCGCGCGACAGCTACGCCAAGGCAGTCCAACTCGGCAAGCAAGAAAACAGCCCCAACCTGGGTGTCTACGAACAGAATCTGGCGGCGGCGAAGGAAAGCCTGGCGAAGAGATAGAGCTGCGCGGCAGGGGACGAAGCCATCGGCGGTAGACTAAGATCCTCACTCGTCGAATCATTCCGTATCGCATTGGGGAGAGGGCATGACCGCAGGTCCCGCTAACATTTTTTCCGCCGCCATCGTTTCCGTCGCCATCGCTTGCGCCCTCGGCCTGCCGACGGCCACCGCCACGGCAGCCGAGCGGCTTACCCCCCGGCCACCGCTGGCGAAGATGGAACTGCGAGCACCGACAGCGGTTCGGGCGACGACGGCGCCCAGCGGCTACCGGCTGATCGTCAAGACCACCGACGGCGTGCGGGGACGCGCCGTGCAGGGAGCGCTTCGTTCCGAGACCGATGCCTCCCTGGTCAACCTCCACGCCTTCGCCCAGCGTGAAGGTCTCACCTTCGAGCCGTTGATCCACCTGCCGGAGGGCAAGCTCACCGCCCTCCAACGGCGAGCCGAAGCCCGCACCGGGACCGCCGCGGCGGACCTCGCCGGCCTGATGATCGTGCAGGCGCCGGGCCGCTCGCCGGCCCAACTCGCCGACCTCGGCAACCGGCTGCAGAAGTTGCCGCAGGTGGAATTCGCGGAACTCGAGGCGCTCCTGGTGCCGCCACCCGAAGACATTCCGCCGGTGACCCCGGACCACACCGATCTCCAGGGCTACCTGGGACCGGACCCCGGGATGGACGTCACCTATGCCGCCGGCCAGGGCTTCGACGGCTCCGGCATCCGCATCTCGGACTGCGAATACGGCTGGAACCCCGGCCACGAGGACCTGGTGGACCGGGACGTCTTTGCCGAGCCCGGCCAGACCATCCACCCGGATGTGGCGGTCCTGGGCTGGGACCGCCACGGGACGGCGGTGATCGGTGAGACCTCCGCGGTGGCGAATGCCTACGGCGTGACCGGGATGTCGCCGGGGGCCGGAATCTACACCTACTCCGAGTGGACCGTCGAGG
Source organism: Acidobacteriota bacterium (assembly GCA_039030395.1). Lineage (NCBI taxonomy): Bacteria > Pseudomonadati > Acidobacteriota > Acidobacteriota bacterium. The sequence goes on along the minus strand of JBCCEF010000026.1, from coordinate 10,860 downwards.
AGGGTCCGCGCCGGGTGACGGCGATCACCCACGCCCTCGCCGACTCTGCCGCCGGCGACGTCGTGCTCCTGGAAATGCAGACCAGCGGCGCCAGCGGCTTCGGACCGGCGGAGCTTTCGATGGCCGTGTGGGTCGCCGTCAAGACCGGCGTCGATGCCGGTGTGGTGGTGGTGGGCGCCGCCGGTAACGGCAACCAAAACCTCGACAGCCCGGACTACGACGACTACCGCGGCCGCGGCCACAGCGGCGCTATTCTGGTGGGCGCCGGCTCGAACAACACGAATCACGACAAACTCAGCTTTTCCACCTACGGCTCGCGGGTCGACCTCCAGGGTTGGGGCACCGGAGTGTTCACCCTGGGCTACGGCGGCTTCGCCACCTATGGGGGCGATCCGAACCAGCGCTACACCGCGACCTTCAACGGCACCAGTTCCGCCTCGCCCTTCATCGCCTCGGCGGCGGCCCTAGTGCAGCAGGCAGCGGTGGCCGAGTACGGTGAGCGCTTGTCGCCGCTGGGGGTGCGCAATCTGCTCGTAGCCACCGGTATCTCGCAGGGCACCGGCGGCCACATCGGCCCGTTCCCGGACCTGCAGGCGGCGATCGGCGATCTCACCTCCAACGCACCCCCGACGGCGGAAAACGACCGTCTCGATGTCGACAACGGACCGCTGGACATCCTGTTCGCCGCCCTGACCGGCAACGACACCGATCCGGAGGACGACCCCCTGGCCGTCGTCCGCTGGACGGCACCGGAACACGGCACCATCTGCAACTCGAACGACAAATCGCTCACCTACTGCCCGGACCCGGGATACGAGGGCGAAGACAGCTTCGAGTACACGGTGAGCGACGGCGTGCGGGAGGACACCGGGACGGTCCAGCTCACGGTAGTTTCCAACGTGCTTTTCGAAGACGGCTTCGAGTCCGGCGAGACCTCGGCCTGGTCGGCGGCGGTACCCTGATTCGCCTGCCCGACGCGGTGGAATGAGCTCCACCCCCAACCCGTAGGGTGAACCATGACCGCTCTGCAAATCCTGGTCGCCGCCAGCAACGTTTTCTGCGCCCTGCTGTTGGGCGGCCTGTCGATTCCCTTGCTCCAGGAGCGCATCGCCCCGAACCGCCTGTACGGGGTGCGTTTCAAGAAGTCCTTCGAGTCCGAGGAGAACTGGTACCGGATCAACCGCTACGGCGGCAAGCTGTTGCTCTACTGGTCCGTGGTGGTGGGGATCATCGGCCTGCTGGCGCTCACTCCGCCGGTCGGCCGCTCCGAAGGCTTGGCGTTCGCCTTCGCCATGGCGCCGATCCTGGTGGTGATCCCCTGCTGGCAGGCCTACCGCTTCGCTCAGCGGCTCTAGCAGAATTGCTGAAGGAGCACTTCGCGCACGATTTCAGCAGTCCTGCTAGCTGATCTTCTGTAGGGGGCTGGGCGCCCCGTCGCCCGAAAAGACGCGTCTTTTCGATCTCACCCCGTCCTCGGCGCCTCTGGCGCCGCCTCGCCCTTCGGGCTCGGGGCGAGCCTCCTCTCCAGCAGTGACAAGATTTCCCCGACCCCCTCTTCCAAGGGACGCACCACCGGCAGATCGAGCACCTCGCGCAATCGCTCCTGCTCGGCGATCAGCGCCTCTGATTCCATCCCTTCGCCGTTCAGGGTCACCGCCAGCACTCCCACACCGTAGGAGCGAATCAGCTCCACTTCCGATTCGACGGACGGTATCCGACAGCCCCGCTCTTCGAGGCCGATAAAGAACTGCCGGCCGGGCAGGTGCTGCAGCACCACACCGTCGAGGGCGGCAGAGAGGAGGAACTCGCCGCCGCACGGCCCGGAAGGGTTGCGCAGGCCGGACTGGCCTTCGATCAGGATCAGATCCGGCTGCCGCTCTCGGTCGCACTCGACGATCGCCCGCTCCAGTTCGCCGCTCACGAAGTCGTTGGGGGTGGCATCGAAGATGAAGCCGTAGGGATACCCCTGAAGCCAGCCGGTCTGGCCGGTGTAGATCATCTCGCTGGCGACGCCCCGCTCTCGGCAGCCTTCCAACAGCCAGCGGCAGGTGGTGCGCTTGCCGGCGGCGCAGTCCGTACCCAGCACCGCCACTCGGGCGGCCGGCACATCGAAGACATCGCCGGTCCAGAACTGGGGATCCCGCCGCGGCCGGCGGATGTCGACGATCTCACCGCCGCCGGCCTCGGCCAGGGCGCGCAATTCCGGGTCGTCCCCGAGCAGCTTGTGGAGGCCGCACACCACCGACAGGCCGTGGCGCAGGGCCTCCTCGACCGTCGCCCGCGCCGTCACCGGCAGTCGCCCCCCAGGAAAGGCCACCCCCACCACCAGCCAGCGCGGTTCCTGCGGCAGCACACCGCTCAAGCAGGCCGCGACGTTCTCCATCACCGGCACGCCGAGGCGCCGCCCATCCATCACCTCACCGGCGTCGCGGCCGGCGTGGACGGCATCCACCACCGCCACGGGAGTGAACCGATGCGAGCCCCGCAGCAGCCCATGTGCCGTCTTGGCGAAGCGGGTGTCGAGCAGACCGTCGGTCAGCAGAAGGGCGGGTTCAGGGGCCATGAACCGATGAGACCACGGCCCCAAGCCTTCCGGCAAGGAGACGAAGGGGCTCACTGCCCTCCAAAGTGGTCAACTTTGAAAAGCCCCCCTGCCAATGAATCTAGAAGCCGCTGAGAAAGAACGCGAAGCCTTTTCAGCGGTTTCTAGAACCGGACCCTCAACGCGTTGGTGACGGAGAGGTCCCACTCCTCGACATCCTCCGGCGCCTCGCTGTCGTGCTGCACGACGATCGCCAGGCTCAATTCGAGGTGCTCCGCCAGGGGTACCCGCAGGTCGAGTTCTTCGAGGATCCGAAAGTCGTCCCATCGGTCGACCCGCGGTTGGTAGTAGAGAGTATTGACGACGGTGGCGCCCTTCGATCCGAGCTTCATCTGGGCCGCCAGGTAGGTCGAGGCCCGCACGAACTCCGAAGTCCGCTCATCGGGACCGACATCCGGAACGTCGAGACGCTCCGCCTCACCCATCAAACCGAGACCGAGGAAGACCTCTCTGGAAGGCTTGCGAAGCAGGGTGATCCGCTCACCGAAGCCCAGCAGATAGCGGCTGTCGAGGCGCTGGAACTCGTTGAACTCGTTCTGCAGGAAAACTTCGTGGGCGAGTTTGGGGGAGCGCCGCTCGACCCAACGCAGATGGGCGAAGGAGCGGTACTCGGAGCGCTCGCCGCTCTCCTCCGCGTAATCTCCCTCGGCGACCAGAAACACCAGCCGTTTCATCAACGGATCGAGCGACGGCAGATCGTCCGACCGCTCCCCAGGCTCTGGTTCGGCGTACTGCACCCGAAAGCCTAGGCCCGCCGCCAGGCGGTCGGTGTTGCCTTCCTTGGCCGCCAGGCGAAGAGCGACAAAACCGCTCCACCCCTCCTCCGACTGGCCCAGGCGCAGGCGCTCGGTATTGACCTGGGCCGCCGCCGGACCGGCCACGCCCCACAGCCCGACACATACCAGAGCAGGCGCTAAAACTCTATAAATCGTTGGGGTTTTCACGGCGACGCACCTTACCACGAGCCATCCGTAGAGCTCAGTCTGCGGCCTCTATTCCCAGGCCGGGCCGATCGAGCAGGCGCAGCATGCCATCCTCGATCTCGAAGCCGCCGCGGGCCGGATCGCGGGCCAGATCCAGACTGCCGTCGAGGTCCAGGAAGCGGGTCGCCGGGCTGGCGAAGGCGGCGTGGAGGGCGCCGGCCAGGCTAGCGACGCTCTCGTCCATACAGCCCCACATCAGGCCGATCCCCGCCTCCTCCGCCGTTGCCGCAATGCGCCGCGCCGGCTCGATGCCGCCACACTTCATCAGCTTGATGTTGAACACGCCGTAGGTGCCGCGAGCGGCCAGCCGCCGGGCGTCGCCGGGGGTCTGTACGCTCTCGTCGCCGGCCGCGAGGCGGCGATCCGCCGGCACCAGATCGCCGAGGGCCGCGTCCTCGGCCGGCGGCAAGGGCTGCTCCACCAGTTCGATGCCGAGGCGGCCGAGGCTCGAAAACAAGATCGGTAGTTGGTCCGCGCGGTAGCCCTGGTTGGCATCCACCCGAATCCGCACCGCATCGCCCAGCTCGGCGCGGAGCAAGGTCAGCAGCTCCAGCTCCTCCTCAAGGTTGCGGCCGATCTTGATCTTGAGACAGCGGAAGCCTCGCGCCATCCACTCGCGCGCTTCTTCGAGGGCCTCCTGCGCGTCGAGGATGCCGACGGTAACGGAGGTCGCCATGCGCCGGTGGCAACGTCCGAAGATCTCGACCAGGGGGCGTCCCAATCCCTTGCCCCACAGATCGTGAAGGGCCAGGTCGACGGCCGCCCGCGCCGCCGGCGTTTCCCGGAAGGCCTCGTCGACGCGCGCCAGAAGGGCCGGAAGCGGTTCGAGCACCGTCCCCTCCAGCACCGCCCCCAGGCGATCCGCCAGGGCGGTCTCCGCCGAGCGCGGCGTTTCGCCGGTGATCATCTCGGCGGGAGATCCGCAGCCCAATCCCACCAGCCCGTTGTCCGCCTCGAGCCGTACCCGGCACATCTCCACCGCATCGAAGGAAGCGTAGGCGATGGTGTACGGCCGGCTGAGGGGAATGCGTTCGAGAGAGCTCGTGGCGCGTAGAATTCTCATGGCAGCGGACCTTCCGGGCAGGCCGGACTGTAGCAGGGACCAGCTCCCGGCCACACCGAATGCTACGATCCCCCATCCGCTCCGCCGGAGCATCCTCAACCCTGGAACAAGACCCCATGAACCAGCCCACCGCCGAAGACCGTCCTCACCCACTCACCGGCGCCCAACGCCGACGCCTGCGGGGCTTGGCCCACAGCCTCAAGCCGGTGGTGCGGGTAGGCCAACAGGGCCTGACGGATGGGGTGTGGAAGGAGATGGAGCGAGCTCTCGACTCCCACGAGTTGATCAAGATCCAGCTCCCCGGCGACAAGGCCGAGAAGAAGGCGCTGATGGCCGAGATCGACGAGCGCATGGCCAGCCAGTCGGCCGGCCTCATCGGCCATATCGCGATCTTCTACCGGCGCCACCGGGAGCCGGACAAGCGCTCGATCCGCCTCTGAGACGTCACCTCACCGCGCCGCCGCCATGCCGTACTCCGGAGTGCTCGCCGGAGGATTCTCCACCGACCACTCGAGAAATCTGCATCCAAAAGATGCACGGCGCCGAATACGACCAAGGTAGTATTTCGTGCCCCCGGAGCGAAACAAACCGGTCGGCCCATCCGTAGAAGACGACGGGCGAGCGATGAGTTCACCCTCCAAAAATCGACCTGCACGGATCGCAGGACCACGGAGTGACCGCAAGACCATGCTGAGCCTGAAGAATCTCCACAAGTCCTACCAGGTCGGGAAAAACCGGCTACATGTGTTGAAGGGCCTCGATCTCGAGGTGGGCGCCGGCGAACTGGTTTCGATCATGGGCTCTTCCGGTTCCGGCAAATCCACCCTGCTCAACATCCTCGGCATCCTGGACAGCTACGACGAGGGCGAATACTCGCTCGCCGGCGAGCCGGTGAAAGAACTCTCCGAGCGCAAGGCGGCGCGCATGCGCAACCGGTTGCTCGGTTTCGTGTTCCAGTCCTTCAATCTGATCTCCTTCAAAACCGCCGCCGAGAACGTGGCCCTGCCGCTCTATTACCAGCAGGTGCCGCGGCGGCGGCGGAACCGGCAGGCCCTGGAGATGCTCGACCGAGTAGGCCTCAACGATTGGGCGAACCACCTGCCGACGGAGATGTCCGGCGGTCAGCAGCAGCGGGTGGCGATCGCCCGGGCGCTGATCACCGCCCCGCAGGTGATCCTGGCCGACGAACCGACCGGCGCCCTCGACACCAAGACGTCCTACGAGGTCATGGAGGTGCTCCAGGACATTCACCGAGCGGGCACTACGGTGGTGATCGTCACCCACGAGCACGACATCGCCGCCATGACCGACCGCTCGATCCATCTGGTCGACGGGCGCATCGACGCCGACGAGTCGTCGCCGACAGTTCCGGCCGCCACCGCTTCTCCAACCGCGCAGGGCGCGGCCGGAGCCACCGCCTAGAGGGGTTTCGACGACCCGGCATGTTCGATCTCGACAAATGGCAGGAGATCCTCTCCACCCTACGCCAGAACAAATTGCGCACTTTCTTGACCGGCTTCAGCGTCGCGTGGGGGATCTTCATGCTGATGATCCTGCTGGGCTCCGGCACCGGCCTGGCGAACGGCGTGCACTATCAGTTCCGCGACGACGCCATCAATAGCATCTGGATCTCGGCCGGCCGCACCACCATTCCCTTCCAGGGCCTGAAGCCCGGCCGCAACGTTCAACTCACCAACGCCGACCACGCCGAAATCGCCCGCGCCATTCCGGGAGTCGAGCACATCACGTCGCGCTTCTACACCCGCGGCCACCTGCTGGTGGCGCGGGGCAGCCAGCACGGCAACTTCAGTATCCGCTCGGTGCACCCGGGCCACCAGTACCTGGAGAAGACGATCGTCGTCGAGGGGCGCTTCCTGAACGACCTCGACATCGCAGAACACCGCAAAGTGGCGGCCATCGGGGCCCGGGTGCGCGACGCCCTGTTCGGAGACGAGCCCTCGATCGGTGAGTATTTCTCGATCGGCGGCATCCTGTTCAAGGTGGTGGGGGTATTCGAGGACGTCGGCGGCGAAGGCGAGATGGAGCAGATCTACCTGCCGATCACCACCTCCCAGCGGGTATTCAACGGCGCCGACCGGGTGAGCCAGATCATGTTCACCACCGGCGACGCGTCGCTCGAAGAAACGCAGGCGATGGCCGAAGCGGCGCAGCTTCAGCTCGCCCGCCGCCACCGCTTCGACCCGGAAGACGACCGAGCGCTCTTCGTGCGCAACAACAACGCCGGCTTCCTGCGCATTCTGCAGGTGATCACCGGTATCCGGCTGTTCGTGTGGATCATCGGCATCGGCACCATCCTGGCTGGGGTGGTGGGGGTATCGAACATCATGATGATCGCCGTCCAGGAGCGCACCCGGGAGATCGGGGTACGCAAGGCGCTGGGGGCAACCCCCGGCTCGATCATCGGCCTGGTGCTCCAGGAGTCGGTGCTGATCACCGCCGTCTCCGGCTACATCGGCCTGGTGCTGGGCGTGGCGGTGCTGGAGTTGGGCGGCGCGAAGCTGCCGAACACCGATTTCTTCCGCGATCCCAGTGTCGATCTCGGCCTCGCCCTGGCGGCCACCGCCGTGCTGGTTACCGCCGGCTGCCTGGCGGGCTTCTTCCCGGCCCGCAAAGCGGCGCGTATCCAACCCATCGAAGCGCTGCGCACGGAATAGGGAAGGGACCGAACGATGTTCGACTTCGACGCCTGGCAGGAGATCTGGATCACCCTTTCGCGCAACAAGCTGCGCACCTTGCTGACCGCCTTTGGGGTGTTCTGGGGCATCTTCATGCTGGTGGTGATGCTCGGCTCCGGCAGCGGCTTGGAAAATGGCATCAGCGCTGGCTTTGGCGACGGCGCCACCAACAGCTTCTTCATGTGGACTCGCAGCACCAGCATGCCCTACCGCGGGCTGCCGGCGGGACGCCGCTACGAGTTCAACAACGACGACACCGTCGCCATCCGCGAGCAGATCGCCGAGGCCAAGGTGGTCGCGCCGCGGGCGCAGCTCGGCGGCCACCGGGCGGCGGACAACGTCACCCGCGGCAACCGCACCGGCGGATTCAGCGTGATGGGCGACGTGCCCGAGTACCTCGCCATCGAACCGGTCAAGCTGGTCGCCGGCCGCTTCCTCAATCCCTTCGACGTGGAAGAGATCCGCAAAGTGGCGGTGATCGGCAGCCGGGTCAAGGAAGTGCTGTTCGAGCCGGACGAGGATCCGATCGGCGATTCGATCCAGGTGCAGGGGGTCTATTTCAAGGTGATCGGAGTCTTCGAGTCGCTGGCCGACGGCGAGGACGCCGAGCGCCAGGCCCAGAGTTTGTTCATCCCCCTGTCCACCTTCCAGCGCGCCTTCAACGGCGGCGAACGGGTGCACTGGTACGCCATCGCAGCCCAGGACGGGGTGCGCGCCTCGGAGGTGGAGGCGAAGGTGATGAAGCTCCTCGCCAAGCGCCACCGCATCCACCCGGAAGACCAACGCGCCTTCGGCCACTTCAACCAGGACGAACAATTCCAGAAGGTCCAGGGACTGTTTGCCGGCATCCGGCTGCTGGTGTGGATCGTCGGCATCGGCACCTTGGCGGCGGGGGTCATCGGGGTATCGAACATCCTGCTGATCCTGGTCAAGGAACGCACCAAGGAGATCGGCCTGCGGCGGGCCATCGGGGCGACGCCGATGAAGGTGATCCGCCAAGTACTTCTCGAAGCGCTGGTCTTGACCTCGATCGCCGGCTACTTTGGCTTGTTGGCAGGGGTGGGGCTGCTGGAACTGGCGCGCAGCCTACTCGAATCGACCGGTGCCGCCACCGGCGCCTTCCAGAACCCCGGGGTGGATCTCGCCACCGCCGTTCAGGCACTCCTCATCTTGATCGCCTCCGGCGCCTTGGCCGGACTGATTCCGGCACGGCGGGCTGTATCCGTGAGCCCGGTGATAGCACTCCGTACCGAATGACCCTTAGCCTGCCTTTCTCACCGTCAACCTACTGCGAGTCCGTATGCCACTGAATCTGCTGCGTTATCCGCGGAACCTGCTTCTCGACGTACTGAAAGTACGCCTTCGGCACAGAACCCGCGGATGCCTTGCATCTCCAGCGACCTACGGCCTCTCGCTACGGTCGCCGATGAGAAAGCCAGGCCAAAACTGCAAGCACTTCGCTCTGATGAACTGATCTCTAGGACCCGGGAAATGATGAAAAGAATCCTCCTTTCGCTGTGCGGCCTCGCCCTCCTCGTCGCCTTCGCCGGCACCTTCTACTTCCTGTACGCCAAGTCACAGGAAGAGCCGGTGGTGTGGCAGACGGCGGAGCCCTTCTCCGCCACCATCCTGCAGAAGACCGTGGCGACCGGCTCCGTGGTGCCGCGCAAGGAGGTCACCATCAAGCCGAAGGTATCGGGCATCATCGAGGAGCTCTACATCGAGCCCGGCGTCGAAGTCGCCAAGGGCGACCGCATGGCGCGCATCGCCATCGTGCCGGACATGGTGACCCTGTCGAACGCCGAAACGCGGGTCAACCGGGCGCGCATCGGCCTCGAAAACGCTCAGAAAGAGTTCGACCGCAACCGCGAGCTGTTTGAGGAAGGCCTGCTCTCGGAAGCCACCTTCCTGACCTTCGACCTGGCCCAAAAGAACGCCCAGGAGGAGCTCTCGGCGGCAGAAGACAACCTCGCCCTGGTGCGCGAAGGCGCCCGTAAGCGGACCGGCATCGCCACCAACACCGTCGTGCGGGCCACCGTGCCGGGAATGGTCTTGGAAGTGCCCATCGAGGTGGGCGACTCGGTGATCGAATCGAACACCTTCAACGACGGCACCACCATCGCCACCATCGCCGACATGGACGAGCTGGTGTTCGAAGGCCTGGTGGACGAATCGGAAGTGGGCAAGCTGCGCGAGGGGATGGAACTGCTCCTCACCATCGGCGCCCTCGACACCGAGCAATTCGCCGCCACCCTCGAATACATCGCTCCCAAGGGTGTCGAAGAAAACGGCGCCATCCAGTTCGAAATCCGCGCTGCCCTGATTTTGAAGGACGACTTCTTCGTGCGCGCCAACTACAGCGCCAACGCCGACATCGTCCTCGCCCGACGAGACGAGGTGATGGCGGTCAAAGAGAGCTGGCTCCAGTTCGACGACGGCGAGCCCTACATCGAAGTCCAGACCGCCGACCAAGAATTCGAGCGCCGCCCCATCGAAACCGGCCTCTCCGACGGCATCAACATCGAAGTCCTCTCCGGCGTCCAAGAAACCGATCAGATCAAAGACCCGGGCAGCGCCCAGGCCGCCGGGGCCTGAGAGGAGAAGTACTCAGCAGTCTAGGTGGGCCAAGGGTCCGGAAGCCCTCGAGTAACCTCCGCCAAGGCCTCCATGGCGAGGCCTGTTCAAAGACATTTGAATATCGCACTTCTCACATATTTTGCGAAATCTCTTCCGACGTCGCCTTTCTACCCTTGGATTCTTGGACTACTCAAACCTCTTTCCTCCGACGCTGGAGATGGAGGTCTTCTTCGATGAAGAGGGAATCCAGGAGACCCTGATGCAGTTTCCCGAAGAAGATCGGGCCCTGCTCGGCATCCCAGAGAACTACAGCCGACTACAAAAGGAGTACTACAAGTCGCTGGATGAGGGGGTAAATCCCTTCGTTTCGACACCGGTCAAATTTTGGCTCGACCGAGAAGAAATGCATAGTTCCGGCAAAACCTCCTTCATTGTCATGAAGCAGCGAGATTTCCTTCTGTACAAGATTATTGAATCGCGCGGCAACCTGACGTACATCCTGGAACGACCCGGAGAAGCCTCTATCCAGTTTGAAACCACCTTCGAGAAGTAAAGCTCTCGATTCGACTATCTCCGAGTTAGCCTAATACGAACGATCACAGGGAGCGGCTACCTTTTGTGACCTCGATTTCAACAAATTCTTCCGGAGAACCACTCGAGTCGGCAGAAGATTTTCCACCACACGGTCGTCGGAGCGACCAATGTCAAGATCTTTCCGCGACCTCGGATTTCCAACACACTTTATCTCGCCCACTTCAAGGATCGAGGTTACGCGCCCGTGGCTTACGCCGTCTATCAATAAAAGATCCAGTCCATGAACGAACCAGATCGCAACGAGAGGCGATACATCACCTCGGACGGAATCAGCCTTGCGACCGAAAACACCGGCATCACGAAGCCAAAAGCCCGCATCGTTGTTGTCCACGGCTATGGAGAGCA